>NZ_JAEILC010000095.1:120024-127005 GCF_016307435.1 Pseudomonas sp. S4_EA_1b
AAGCCTGCTCACCACAACAACCTTATTTTCTCGCGTTATGTTTACGCCGAAGATGTGTAGATACCTGTGGTCATCGGGGCAAGCCCCCTCCCACATTAGTCTTATGGCGTTTTTGGGTTATTCATCTAGGCCGATGGCCCGCGAACGGGTCATCTGAGCGGGTGGAAAGTGGCAGGTGAACGTACTGCCATGCCCCAGCACGCTGCTGATCTCCAGGCGCGCGCGGTGGCGCAGCAGAACGTGTTTGACGATCGCCAGGCCGAGCCCGGTGCCGCCGGTATTGGAGTTGCGGCTGGAGTCGACACGGTAGAAACGTTCGGTCAGGCGCGGCAGGTGCTTAGCGTCGATGCCGATGCCGGAGTCCTGCACGCTCAGGTGTGCGCCTTGCTCATCGGCCCACCAACGGATGCGAATGGTGCCCTGGTCCTGGGTGTATTTCACCGCGTTGAACACCAGGTTGGAGAACGCGCTGCGCAACTCGCCCTCGCTGCCCTTGAGCAGCACCGCCGGGTCGGCCTCCAGGCTGATCTGCTGCCCGCGCTCGCCCGACAGGGCCAGAGCGTCATTCTTGATGGTTTTCAACAGGCTCGGGACCGCCACGGGCTGGTTGTCCGAGGGGTAATCGGTGGCTTCCAACTTGGCCAGCAGCAGCAGGTCGTTGAGCAGGGTCTGCATGCGTGAGCCCTGCTGCTGCATCTGTTGCAAGGCGCGGCCCCAGCGCGGATTGATCTCGTCGACGTTGTCCAACAGCGTCTCCAGGTATCCGCAGATCACCGTCAATGGTGTGCGCAACTCGTGGGAGACGTTGGCGACGAAGTCCTTGCGCATCTGTTCCAGCTGATGGATGCGCGTGACATCGCGTACCAGCATCAGGTGTTCGTTGTTGCCATAGCGCGTCAGGTATAGCTGGATGCGCACCCGGTCGTTGGTGGGCGAGGGGATTTCCAGCGCTTCGTCGTAATTGTCCTGCTCGAAATATTCCTTGAAGCGCGGGTGGCGCACCAGGTTGGTCACCGGCTGGCCGCTGTCCTGGGGCGTCTTGAGGCCCAGCAGGGTCTCGGCGGCGCGGTTCCACCATTCCAGGTTGCCATCGCTGTCGAGCATGATTACCGCGTCTTTCAACGCGGCGGTGGACTCCTGCACGCGGTCGATCACCGCTTGCAGACGCCCGCGCACCCGCTGGTCGCGGCGTTGCAGGTGGTAGATGCTGTCGAACACCTCGCCCCACAGGCCATAGCCGTCGGGTGGCGCTTCGTCGGGTTTGTGCTGGCGCAGCCATTCATGCAGGCGAAGGAGTTGTTTGAGGGTCCAGCCCAAGTACAAGCCGATGCCGATGGCCAGGCTCCAGCCGTAATAGCCACTGATCAGGCCCACCAACAGGCAGCCGGTGACCAACAGGAGCATGTGGCGGATCAAGGTGCCATGCCAATTCGAATTCACTTGAAAATACGTCCTTGGGGGGCAGCTTCAAGTTTCAAGCTGCAAGCTTCAAGTTAGAGCGATGCGGCATCTCTTGCCGCTTGTAGCTGACCGCTTGCGGTTCAACCCTTGGTTGAAAACCGATAGCCGGTACCGCGCACGGTTTGTACCAGATTCTCGTAAGCATCGCCCAAGGCTTTGCGCAGGCGGCGGATATGCACGTCCACGGTGCGCTCCTCCACGTATACGTTGCCGCCCCACACTTGGTCCAACAGTTGGCCGCGGGTGTAGGCGCGCTCTTGGTGAGTCATGAAAAATTGCAGCAGACGGTATTCGGTAGGGCCCATCTCGGCCGGTTTGCCATCGATGGTCACGCGGTGGCTGATCGGGTCCAGCAGCAGGCCACCGACTTCAATAGGCGCTTCGCCGTCGGTAGGGCCGGCACGGCGCAACACAGCCTTGAGTCGGGCGACCAGTTCCCGTGGGGAAAAGGGTTTGGTGATGTAGTCATCGGCACCGACTTCCAGGCCCTGGATCTTGTTGTCCTCTTCGCCCTTGGCGGTAAGCATGATGATCGGGATATCCCCGGTCAGCTCATCGCGCTTGAGGCGGCGGGCCAGCTCGATGCCGGAGGTGCCGGGTAGCATCCAGTCGAGCAGGATCAGGTCCGGCTTGCGGTCGACGATAATGGCATGGGCCTGCTGGGAGTTCTCGGCCTCCAGGCAGTCATAGCCGGCCATTTCCAACGCAACGGCGATCATTTCGCGAATGGGCGCTTCGTCGTCAACAATCAGAATGCTCCTGCCAACCATGCTCAAAAATCCTCTTGTCATTTAACTGTCTTGCGCCGCATTAGATAACGGAATTATTGCAGTCGTGTGACAGTAATTTAGTCGCTTGGGCAATTCACGGCACTCTGGACTACCCTTTGAGTCCGAATCCTGACAACCACAAAAGGAAGGTTCCGATGACTCACAGCACTGTTTCCTGGAAAGCCCTGTTGGTAGCGGCGGCGTTGACCCTGCCCGGCCTAGCATTCGCGGCGGAGCCGGCGATGACCCAAGGTGGGATGTTGGTGGATCACAAAGGCATGACTCTCTATACCTTCGACAAGGACGCCGACGGCAATTCAGTGTGCAATGACAAGTGCGCGACCAATTGGCCGCCGCTGAAGGCTGAGTCCACCGACACGGCGACGGGCGATTGGAAGGTCATCACCCGCGACGACCAGACCAGCCAGTGGGCCTACAAAGGCAAGCCGGTGTACACCTACAAGGATGACAAAAAGGCCGGTGACAAGACCGGCGATGGCAAGGGTGGCGCGTGGCATGTGATCAAGCCCTGATCGTTGGGCGCTGCTCAAGCCATCGGGGGCAAGCCCCCTCCCACATTTGACTGTATTCACACATCAAGAGGTGGGAGGGGGCTTGCCCCCGATGAGTCCCGGCCAGACACCGCAAAACTCAGCGAAACCCGTAATCCGCCACAATCCCGACAAAAATCGCCAGCCCCGCCCAGTGGTTGTGCAAAAACGCCTTAAAGCATTTGAGGCGATCGCGATCGCGGGTGTACCAGAACTCCCAGGCAAAACACCCCGCAGCCGCCAGCAGCCCCAAGTGGAACCAGCCGCCCAATTCGAAGCGCGCGCCGGCCAGCAGCAGGCACGCCAGTGAAAGACCTTGCAAGGTCAGGATGATTACGCGGTCGGCATCGCCAAACAGAATCGCGGTGGATTTAACGCCGATTTTCAGATCGTCATCCCGGTCAGTCATGGCGTAATAAGTGTCATAGGCCACCGTCCACAGCAGGTTGGCGATATACAGCAGCCAAGCCGTGGCGGGCAGATGGCCGGTTTCGGCGGTGAATGCCATCGGCATGCCCCAGGAAAACGCGGCCCCCAGCACCACCTGCGGGTAATAGGTGTAACGCTTCATAAAGGGATAGCTGACCGCTAGCGCCAGGCCGCCCAGGGACAGGCAGATGGTCGAGGCATTGGTCAGCAATACCAGCAGGAAACTGATCAGCATCAGGACTGCAAAGAACACCAGCGCTTCTTTGGAACTGATTTTGCCGCTGGCCAACGGGCGTTGCGCGGTGCGTTTCACGTGCCCGTCAACCTTGCGGTCGGCCCAGTCATTGATCACGCAGCCGGCAGCGCGCGTCAGCGTCACGCCCAGCACGAAAATCACGATATTGGCCAAGGACGGCGAGCCCTCGCCGGCAATCCACAGCGCCCATAGCGTCGGCCACAGCAGCAGGTAAATGCCGATGGGCTTGTCCATGCGGGTTAATTGAATGAAGTCCCAGGCCCTGGGATTCAGGCGGTTGAAGGATTGGAGCAGGCGTTGATACATCAGCGGTTCTCCGAAGGATCATGCAGCGCATGCCAGAAGCTCGGCAGGAAGATTTCCGCCACCAGCACGCTCAATGTGCCGCGGTCGAAACGTGAGCGGCGGGCCCACAACCCATCGGCCTGATCCGCCGCGGGCAGCCAGTGCAGGGGGTAGCGGCACACTTCAATGGCCTGGCGGGTGAACGCGCGGTCGCAGAACAGCAACTCACCCAGCGAACGGCTGCCCAATTCTTCCATCTGCAGCCCATCGCCCTGCAAGGCGCTGCGCGCCGCCACGCTGCGGGCAAACACCCAGGGTTGGCCGTGCCCGCGCAAATACACCTCGCGTACCCAGCCGATACTGGCCGGCGCCAGCTGCAGCGCAACACACTCATCCTCGCGTAGCGGCTGCCAGCCTTCGAACAGCGGCGTGACGCTGAAGCCCTCGTTGGACAGCTCGGTCAGTCGCCGCGTCAGTGAGCCTTCGTCGAACAACCAGTCGAGGGTCAACGGCGCGGGCGCAGGGTTCAGAAGGCTCTGGGGCAGCCATTGGCAAGCAGCGGGGCGGGCGATTGAGTGCGGCACGGCGAGTCGGTATGGGCAGTAAAAGAGGCGGCGAGCTTACCATGGCGTCCCGGTCTTTTGCCGGGCTCAACCGGCCCGTTGAGTCGATGACGCTTGCATCTGCACGCCCCGGTCAGTACAAAACGCCCTGAGCCGCGTGGCAATGCTGGATCCATCGACCGCCGGCCAATTTGCCTGGACCTTGAGGAAGTAAGTAATGAAGAAGTGGCAATGTATCGTCTGCGGCCTTATCTACAACGAAGCAGACGGCTGGCCTGATGATGGCATCGCGCCGGGCACGCGTTGGGAGGACGTCCCGCAAGACTGGCTGTGCCCGGATTGCGGCGTGGGCAAAATGGATTTCGAAATGATCCAAATCGGCTGATCTGAAATTTAAGAAACGTACTACAAGGAGAAAGGAATGAACGCACCTGTCGTGATCATCGGCACAGGATTGGCCGGCTACAACGTGGCCCGGGAGTTTCGCAAGCTCGACAGCGAAACCCCATTGCTGCTGATCACCGCGGATGACGGGCGCTCCTACTCCAAGCCCATGCTCTCCACCGGCTTTGGCAAGAACAAGGAAGCCGATGGCCTGAGCATGGCTGAACCGGGCGCCATGGCCGAGCAACTCAAGGCCGAAGTGCGCACCCATACCCGCGTCAGCGGCATCGACCCTGGCCACAAGCGCCTGTGGATCGGCGAGGAAGCGGTGGCTTACCGTGACCTGATCCTGGCCTGGGGCGCCGAAACCGTGCGCGTACCGGTCGAGGGCGACGCCGCCGAGCTGATTTTCCCGATCAACGACCTGGAAGACTATGCACGTTTTCGCGCCGCCGCTGCCGGCAAGCGCCGCGTACTGCTGCTCGGCGCCGGCCTGATCGGCTGCGAATTCGCCAATGACCTGATCCTGGGTGGTTATGAGATCGATCTGGTCGCGCCGTGCGAGCAAGTCATGCCCACTCTGCTGCACCCGGCTGCGGCTGCGGCGGTGCAAGCCGGCCTGGAAAGCCTTGGCGCACGCTTCCATCTGGGTCCGGTGCTCAACCGCCTACATCGCACGGCCGACGGCCTGGAAGCGCATCTGTCGGACGGTGAAGTGATCCGTTGCGACCTGGTGGTCTCGGCCATCGGTCTACGCCCGCGCATCGACCTGGCAGCCGCGGCGGGCCTGCAGGTCAACCGTGGAATCATGGTGGACCGCCACCTCAAGACCTCCCACGCCAACATCTACGCCCTGGGCGACTGCGCCGAGGTGGACGGCCTCAATCTGTTGTACGTCATGCCTCTGATGACCTGCGCGCGCGCCCTGGCCCAGACGCTGGCCGGCAACGCCACCGCCGTCAGCTATGGCCCGATGCCGGTCACCGTAAAAACACCGGTGTGCCCGTTGGTGGTCTCCCCACCGCCACGCGGCACCGAAGGGGTGTGGAATGTCGAAGGGCAGGGTGGCGATATCAAGGCGCTGTGCCGCGACGCCAGTGGCCGCCTGCTGGGCTATGCGTTGACGGGCACCGCCGTGATGGAAAAACTCGCGCTCAACAAAGAACTTCCGCCGTTGCTGGCGTAAATACCGGTCGTTCTGTCGGAATAAGCACATTTTTCCCTCTAGAAAGGTCGCCGCGAGACTGGCGGAGCGTGCGAGGGCATGCCATCCTCACTCCCGTCTGCCGCAGAGTAGAGCCTGCGGCGCTTTGGGCGCCGCTCCGTCAGAGAGCGGCACGGACATAACAACAAAAAACCGTCAAAGAGGCTTCACTTATGCGTAAACCCGAACTCGCAGCCGCCATCGCTGAAAAAGCGGATCTCACCAAAGAGCAGGCCAACCGCGTCCTCAACGCCATTCTCGAAGAAATCACCGGCGCCCTGCACCGCAAGGACAGCGTCACCCTGGTGGGCTTCGGCACCTTCCTGCAACGCCACCGCGGCGCCCGCACCGGCAAAAACCCGCAAACCGGCGAGCCTGTGAAGATCAAGGCCAGCAATACCGTTGCGTTCAAGCCGGGCAAGTCGCTCAAAGACAGCGTCAACCCGTAAGCGCAGTACCGTCCGAAGGGAGGCGGGGTGATAGGAAAAGTGGGCACGCCGACGGGGTTGGGTGCCCATTTTTTGTGGGGTTAAATCAATGGCCCTTCTTTTTCTCATCCAAATAGAAATTCAGATATTTTTTGGGGCGGTCTTGAAAAGCTCGTGCTTTACCAAAGCTATAAGCTTCATCAAAGCACTTAAATGCATCGGCCTTTCTTTCTAACTCTAGAAATGCCATTCCCAAATTGATCAATGGACCCGTATCAATATCGGACTCGCGCCCATCCAACGTTTTCTGCGCCCACTGTTCAGCTGCCGTGAAATCACCGCTGTCAAAGTAAAGATTGAAAAAAGAACCTGTGACCCATGATGACAGAGGCGTCCACTCAAGCTTTGGCTCAGGAAGTAAATTCCATGCCTGCTGATACATAGCCTGGGCTTCAGATTTTTTGTTCTGGTCATCGAGATCATTACCTGACGCCATAATGTTCATGATCTTTTCTGCGAGGTCAGGATTCTCATCTGCCAAGTCTTTCATACAATAATCCTTACTAATATTTAGGCTGCTCAGCCGGCCCGATAAAGTCGGCGGGATCCTCCAGTCATGAACAGCGCCAAGGCTTGAGTTTCTTTAGCGG
>NZ_JAEILC010000096.1:0-9687 GCF_016307435.1 Pseudomonas sp. S4_EA_1b
CAAGCCCCCTCCCACATTAAGTCTGTCTTTCACCCACCCATCGCCAAACTACCAAGCAACCTAACTATTCCATTTGACTTTCGCTGCCTAGGCAGTAATATCTCGTCACACATTCACTGCCTAGGCAGTAATAAGGTGACTTTCTATGCCGCACTTCACCCCTGACAACTTCCACAACTGCCACCTTGGCCTGTTGCTGGGCCGCGCCGCGATCCTCAAGGACCGCATCATCGACACCCATATGGAACCCCACGGCATCACCGCCGCGCAGTTCAAGGTGTTGATCATCATGGCCCAGTTCGGTGTCGACACCCCCGCGGAGCTGTGCCGCAACCTGTCCCTGGACAGCGGCTCGATGACGCGCATGCTCGATCGCCTGGAGCAGAAAGGCTTGCTATGCCGGCAGCGCTCCGAACAGGACCGGCGCCAGGTGCAACTGGTCCTCACCGCCGACGGCCAGCGCTTGGCGGACATGCTGCCGCACATCGGCGCCGCTGCGCTGAATCAGCTGGCCGGTGTGCTCGAACCGGGCGAGCTGGAAACCCTGGAACGCATCCTCAAGAAAATTCTGATAGCCGCAGGTGACCCCATCACCCTGCAGCGGGTAGGTAAAGCATGAACACACGCGCCCTATGCCTGGTGCTCATGGCCATGAGCATGGCCGGTTGCGCCAACTACAGCGGCCTCGACACCCAGGGCCAGCGCCTTGATGCCAATACGCTGCAAACCGGTAAGTCCTTGAGTGGGGTGACCCTCTCCAGTGCTGCCTGGCCGAGCGCCGATTGGTGGAAAAGCCTCGGCGACCCGCAGCTCGACGGCCTGATCAACGAAGCCCTGCAAAACAGCCCGGATATGCAAGTAGCCAGCGCCCGTGCGCATCAGGCTCAAGCGGCTGCCTACGCTGCCGACGCCGCGCGCATGCCGACCCTGGATGCCAGCGCCGGAGTGAGCCGTTCGCGCCTGGCCAAGGACCAGGACCCGCGCGGGGAGGGCGATGCCTACTCGACGGTGCGCAACATCGGCGCCAGCTTCAATTACACCTTCGACCTCTGGGGTGGCCAGCGCGCCGCCTGGGAGGCCGCGTTGGGCCAGGCGCGTGCCGCCCAAGTCGATCAACAGGCCGCGCGCCTGACCCTGGCCGCCGATGTGGCCAAGGCCTACAGCGATCTGGGCCAGGCCCATATCGTGCGTGACCTCGCTGAAGAAGACCTCAAGCGCACCCGGCAGATGCTCGAACTGAGCCAGCGTCGCCTGGATTCTGGCATCGACAGCCACTACCAGTACCAGCAAACCGAAAGCCTGGCGGCGAGTTCCGAGTCGCAGTTGATCGATGCGCAAAAACAATTGCAGAGCGCCAAGATCGCCCTGGCGGTGTTGCTCGGTAAAGGCCCGGACCGTGGCGGCGAACTAGCACGCCCGGCCGTGCTCAAGCCCGCCGCTGTGGCGGTGCCTGCGGTGCTGCCCGCCGAGCTGCTGGGCCGGCGCCCCGATCTGATCGCCGCGCGCTGGCGCGTGGAGGCGGCGGGTCGCAATATCGATGCGAGCAAAACCCGCTTCTACCCCAACCTCAATCTCAGCGCCAGCGCCGGCGCCGAGTCGTTGCTGGGCGATGCCATGTTCGGTTCGGCCAGCCGCTTCTTCAATATTGCGCCGACGGTCTCGTTGCCGATCTTCGACGGCGGCCGCCTGCGTGCCGACCTTGACGCCCGCGACGCTGACTACGACCTGGCCGTGGCGCAATACAACAAAACCCTGGTGCAAGCCCTGGGCGATATCGGCAACACCTTGTCGCAACTGCGCGACACCGGTCGGCAGATCCAGGCCCAGCAACACGCTACGGACATTGCCCAGCAGTCCTACGACACGGTGGTCCAGCGCTACGGCTCCGGCATCGGCAGCTACCTGGACGTGCTCAGCATCGAGCAGCAACTGCTGCAGGCCCAGCGTCAGCTGGCGACCCTCAATGCCGGGCAAATCACCCTGTCGATCCAATTGATGCAGGCCCTGGGCGGCGGTTACAGCGCCAGTAATGTCGCGTCGACCACCCCTGCCACCCGCACGGAATAATTCGAGGTATTTGTTATGGCCACTGCCGAACACTCCAACGCCACACCGCAACCGAACACCAACAACAACCCGCGCAAGCGCAAAGTCATGCTGATCGGCCTCGCCTTGATCGTCATCCTGGGCGTGGTCGGCGTGTGGGGCTGGTACGAACTGTACGGGCGCTTCAATGAAAGCACCGACGATGCCTATGTGAATGGCAACGTGGTGGAAATCACCCCGCTGGTCACCGGCACCGTGGTTAGCATCGGCGCCGATGATGGCGACCTGGTGCATGCCGGCCAGGTGCTGGTCAATTTCGACCCGAACGACGCCGCTGTCGGCCTGCAAAGTGCCCAGGCCAACTTGGCGCGCACCGTGCGCCAGGTACGTGGCTTGTACAGCAACGTTGACGGCATGAAAGCCCAGGTCAATGCGCAGAAAGCCGATGTGCAGACTGCCCAGGACAACTACAACCGCCGTAAGACCCTGGCCCAGGGCGGGGCGATTTCCCAGGAAGAACTGTCCCACGCCCGTGACAGCCTGACCGCAGCCAAGAACGCCCTGACCAATCTTGAACAGCAACTCAAAACCACCAACGCCCTGGTGGACGACACGGTGATCAGCTCGCACCCCGACGTGCAGGCCGCCGCCGCGCAACTGCGCCAGGCTTACCTGACCAACGCGCGCAGCACCTTGATCGCGCCGGTCACCGGCTACGTGGCCAAGCGCAGCGTGCAATTGGGCCAGCGCGTGCAACCAGGCACGGCGTTGATGGCGGTGATCCCACTGGACCAGCTGTGGATCGACGCTAACTTCAAGGAAACCCAACTTCGCGATATGCGCATCGGCCAGCCGGTGGACATTGAGTCGGACATCTACGGCAGCGACGTTAAATACAGCGGCACCGTCGACAGCCTCGGCGCCGGAACCGGTAGCGCATTCGCCTTGCTGCCGGCGCAGAACGCCACCGGTAACTGGATCAAAATCGTGCAGCGTGTACCGGTGCGTATCCACATCAACGCCGAAGAACTGGCCAAGCACCCGCTACGCGTGGGCTTGAGCACGGTGGTCAACGTCGACCTGCATGACCAGAGCGGCCCGGTGCTGGCGCAACAGCCGCCGCAGAAGGCGTCGTTCACCACCACGGTGTATGACCAGCAACTGGCCGAGGCCGATGCCATGATCACGCAACTGATCCATGCCAACAGCGTCGCCGCTCCCAAGGCTGCGCAACGCTGATGAGCAAGGAAGCCTCGTTCACGCCGCCCAGCCTGTTGATGGCCACTATTGGCCTGTCGCTGGCGACCTTTATGCAGGTGCTCGACACCACCATCGCCAACGTGGCGTTGCCGACTATCTCCGGCAACCTGGGCGTGAGTTCGGAGCAAGGCACCTGGGTGATTACCTCGTTTGCGGTGAGCAACGCAATTGCATTGCCGCTCACCGGCTGGTTGAGTCGGCGCTTTGGCGAGGTGAAGCTGTTCCTGTGGGCGACCATGCTGTTTGTATTGGCGTCGTTCCTCTGCGGGATTTCCACGTCGATGCCCGAATTGATCGGGTTTCGGGTACTGCAAGGCCTGGTGGCCGGGCCGTTGTACCCGATGACCCAGACGCTGCTGATCGCGGTGTACCCGCCGGCCAAACGCGGCATGGCCCTGGCGCTGCTGGCGATGGTCACGGTGGTGGCGCCGATTGCCGGGCCGATCCTCGGCGGTTGGATCACTGACAGTTACAGCTGGCCGTGGATCTTCTTTATCAACGTACCCATCGGCATCTTTGCGGTGATGGTGGTGCGCTCGCAATTGAAGAAACGCCCGGTGCACACCAGTTACCAACCCATGGACTATGTCGGGTTGCTCAGCTTGATCGTCGGGGTCGGCGCGTTGCAGATCATCCTCGACAAGGGCAATGACCTGGACTGGTTCGAATCCAATTTCATCATTATCGGCGCGGCGATCTCGGCGATTGCCCTGGCGGTGTTTGTGATCTGGGAAATGACCGACGAGCATCCGGTGGTCAACCTGCGGCTGTTCGCTTACCGTAACTTCCGCATCGGCACCATCGTGTTGATCCTCGGCTACGCCGGTTTCTTCGGCATCAACCTGATCCTGCCGCAGTGGTTGCAGACCCAGATGGGCTACACCGCCACCTGGGCCGGGCTGGCGGTGGCGCCGATCGGTATTCTGCCGGTGCTGATGTCGCCGTTCGTGGGCAAGTACGCGCACAAGTTCGACTTGCGTCTGCTGGCGGGCCTGGCGTTCCTGGCGATTGGCCTGAGCTGCTTTATGCGCGCGGGCTTCACCAATGAAGTGGACTTTACCCATATCGCCCTGGTGCAACTGTTTATGGGGATCGGCGTGGCATTGTTCTTTATGCCGACCCTGAGCATCCTGATGTCCGACCTGCCTCCGCAGCAGATCGCCGACGGTGCCGGGCTCGCCACGTTCCTGCGTACCCTGGGTGGTAGCTTTGCGGCGTCGCTGACCACTTGGATCTGGATCCGCCGCGCCGACCAGCACCATGCGTACATGAGCGAAAGCATGACGCCCTATGACTCGGCCACCCGCGATGCCCTGCAGGCGCTGGGCGGAGCGGGGCAGAAGGCTTATACGCAGTTGGATCACATCCTCACCAGCCAGGCGTACATGATGTCCACCGTGGATTACTTCACGTTGCTAGGCTGGATGTTCATGGCGTTGATGTTGCTGGTGTGGCTGGCCAAGCCGCCGTTTGGTGCCAAGGCAGGGCCGGAAGCGTCCGGCCACTGATTGGCAAAGACTCAAATGCAATCAATTGTGGGAGGGGGCTTGGGTCCCCCCCACATTTTGATCTCTATTCAGTGGGTTTGAGGATCAGGCGCCAGGCAATGCGAGTTGCGGGTTGACGAAGTCAAACGCCGCCAACTGAAAGCCTTGCTCATCCACCTGCAACGCCCAACCCTGCTTGTCCCAATCCCCGAGCACAATGCGCCGGGCAGCCTGGTCGCCGATCTGCAGCTTGTGGATCGCCGGGCGGTGGGTATGGCCGTGCACGAGTGTGCGCACGCCGAAGTGCTGCATGACCCGCGGCACTTCCTCGGGGGTGACATCCACAATGTCATTGGCCTTCATGCGCGTTTGCGCCCGGCTCTCGCTACGCAGCTTGCGCGCCAGCTTGTGGCGGCTGCCCAAGGGCAGATGGCGCAGGATAAACAGCACAATGGGGTTGCGCAGGATGCGCCGCAGCTTCATATAGCCAAGGTCACGGGTGCACAGGCTGTCGCCGTGCATCAGCAGCACGGGCTCACCGTGCAGTTGCACCACGCTCGGGTCTTTAAGCAGGGTGGCGCCGGCGGCTTTGCAGAACGCCTTGCCAAGTAGGAAATCGCGGTTGCCGTGCATGATGAAAATCGCGGTGCCGCTGTCGCTCAGTTCACGCAGGTGCGCGCAAATCGAGCGTTGGAATTCGGTCATCCCATCGTCGCCAATCCAGGCTTCGAAGAAGTCCCCCAGAATGTACAACGCCTGGGCACCACGGGCGCGGCCGTGGAGCAGATCCAGAAACGCCCGGGTGATGTCCGGGCGCTCCTCTTCCAGATGCAAATCTGAAATCAGCAATATCACCCAACGATCTCGGCTTTCTCGACGATCACGTCTTCAGCAGGGACGTCCTGGTGGCCAGCCTTAGAGGTGGTGGACACGCCTTTGATCTTGTCGACCACATCGGTGCCTTCGGTGACTTTACCGAACACCGCATAACCCCAGCCCTGCACGTTCTTGCCGCTGTGGTTGAGGAAGGTGTTGTCGGCCACGTTGATGAAGAACTGCGCGGAGGCCGAATGCGGCTCCATGGTACGGGCCATGGCGACGGTGTACTTGTCGTTGGAGAGGCCGTTGTCCGCTTCGTTCTGGATGCTTGGGCGCTTGTCTTTCTTTTCCTTCATGCCTGGCTCGAAACCGCCGCCCTGGATCATGAAGTTGCCGATGACACGGTGGAAAACGGTGTTTTCGTAGTGGCCGGCTTTAACGTATTCGATGAAGTTGGCGACGGTGATCGGCGCTTTCTCGGCGTTCAGCTCGATGACGATGTCACCGTGGTTGGTGGTCAATTTGACTTGAGTCATGTGCACTACTCTTTTCAGGGAATTCGTGGGTTTGGGCGCGCAGAGCGCCTGACCTGTCTGGCTAAACGGCGGCCAAGGCGCGCAGTTTAGCGTGCCCGGCGGGAATTTCGAGGTGGTTTTTTACCGCCCGTGCATTAAATGCAGCAGTTTTTGGCCGCGCTCTGTCAGCGGCTTGACCGCTTCGGCTATGATAAGCCCTTTGTTTTATCTGGCCGCAAACGGCCACGAACCTGTCTGTTCAAGGATCCTATGAGCAAGCCCACTGTCGACCCTACCTCGAATTCCAAGGCCGGACCTGCCGTCCCGGTCAATTTCCTGCGCCCGATCATCCAGGCGGACCTGGATTCGGGCAAGCACACGCAGATCGTCACCCGTTTCCCGCCTGAGCCCAACGGCTACCTGCACATCGGTCACGCCAAGTCGATCTGTGTGAACTTCGGCCTGGCCCAGGAATTCGGCGGCGTCACGCACCTGCGTTTCGACGACACCAACCCGGCCAAGGAAGACCAGGAATACATCGACGCCATCGAAAGCGACGTGAAGTGGCTGGGTTTCGAATGGTCCGGTGAAGTGCGCTATGCCTCGCAGTACTTCGACCAGTTGCACGACTGGGCCGTGGAGTTGATCAAGGCCGGCAAGGCCTACGTCGACGATCTGAGCCCGGAGCAAGCCAAGGAATACCGTGGCACGCTGACCGAACCGGGCAAGAACAGCCCGTTCCGCGACCGTTCGGTGCAAGAGAACCTGGACTGGTTCGCCCGCATGCGCGCCGGTGAGTTCCCGGACGGCGCCCGCGTACTGCGCGCCAAGATCGACATGGCCTCGCCGAACATGAACCTGCGCGACCCGATCATGTACCGCATCCGCCACGCCCATCACCACCAGACCGGCGACAAGTGGTGCATCTACCCCAACTACGACTTCACCCACGGCCAGTCGGACGCCATCGAAGGCATCACTCATTCGATCTGCACCCTTGAGTTCGAGAGCCATCGTCCGCTGTACGAGTGGTTCCTGGACAACCTGCCGGTGCCGGCCCATCCGCGCCAGTACGAGTTCAGCCGCCTGAACCTGAACTACACCATCACCAGCAAGCGCAAGCTCAAGCAGCTGGTGGATGAAAAGCACGTGCATGGCTGGGACGACCCGCGCATGTCCACGCTGTCGGGCTTCCGCCGCCGTGGCTACACGCCGGCTTCGATCCGTAATTTCTGCGAAATGGTCGGCACCAACCGTTCCGACGGCGTAGTGGACTACGGCATGCTCGAATTCAGCATCCGCCAGGACCTCGACGCCAACGCGCCGCGCGCCATGTGCGTACTGCGTCCGCTGAAAGTGGTGATCACCAACTACCCGGAAAACAAGGTCGACCACCTCGAACTGCCGCGTCATCCGCAGAACGAAGCCCTCGGCGTGCGCAAGCTGCCGTTCGCCCGTGAAATCTACATCGACCGTGACGACTTCATGGAAGAGCCGCCAAAAGGCTACAAGCGCCTGGAGCCGAACGGCGAAGTGCGCCTGCGCGGCAGCTACGTGATCCGCGCCGACGAAGCGATCAAGGACGCCGACGGCAACATCGTCGAACTGCGTTGCTCGTACGACCCGGACACCCTGGGCAAGAACCCCGAAGGCCGCAAGGTCAAGGGCGTGATCCACTGGGTGCCGGCCGCCGCCAGCGTCGAGTGCGAAGTACGTCTGTACGACCGTCTGTTCCGCTCGCCGAATCCCGAGAAGGCCGAAGACAGCGCCAGTTTCCTCGACAACATCAACCCTGACTCCCTGCAAGTACTCACTGGTTGTCGTGCCGAGCCATCGCTTGGTGACGCACAGCCGGAAGACCGTTTCCAGTTCGAGCGCGAAGGCTACTTCTGCGCGGATATCAAGGACTCGAAACCTGGTGCTCCGGTATTCAACCGTACCGTGACCCTGCGTGATTCGTGGGGCCAGTGATTCTCTAAGGAAGCCGTTGTGCTAACGATCTACAACACACTCAGCAAGACCAAAGAGGTCTTCAAGCCGCTCGATGGCAACAAGGTGCGCATGTACGTGTGCGGCATGACCGTGTACGACTACTGCCACATCGGCCACGGCCGCAGCATGGTGGCCTTCGACCTGGTCACCCGCTGGCTGCGTTTCAGCGGCTATGACCTGACCTACGTGCGTAACATCACCGACATCGACGACAAGATCATCAATCGCGCCAACGAAAACGGCGAGTCGTTCGACGCGTTGACCGAGCGCATGATCGCCGCGATGCACGAGGACGAGGCGCGCCTCAACATCCTCAAACCGGACATGGAGCCGCGCGCCACCGACCACATCGCCGGCATGCACGCGATGATCCAGGCCCTGATCGACAAGGGTTACGCCTACGCGCCGGGCAATGGCGACGTGTACTACCGCGTGGCCAAGTTCATGGGCTACGGCAAGCTGTCGCGCAAGAAAATCGAAGACCTGCGCATCGGCGCGCGCATCGAAGTCGACGAAGCCAAGCAAGACCCGCTGGACTTCGTGCTGTGGAAAGCCACCAAGCCCGGCGAGCCGAGCTGGGAGTCGCCGTGGGGCGCAGGCCGTCCGGGCTGGCACATCGAGTGCTCGGTGATGTCCACCTGCTGCCTGGGCGAGACCTTCGACATTCACGGCGGCGGTAGCGACCTGGAGTTCCCGCACCACGAAAACGAAATCGCCCAGAGCGAAGCCGCCACCGGCAAGACCTACGCCAACGCCTGGATGCACTGCGGCATGATCCGCATCAATGGCGAGAAGATGTCCAAGTCCTTGAACAACTTCTTCACCATCCGCGACGTGCTGGAAAAGTACCACCCGGAAGTGGTGCGTTACCTGCTGGTGTCCAGCCACTACCGCAGCGCCATCAACTACTCGGAAGACAACCTCAAGGACGCCAAGGGCGCCCTGGAGCGGTTCTACCACGCGTTGAAAGGCTTGCCCGCCGTTGCACCTGCCGGCGGCGAAGCCTTCGTGGCACGCTTTACCGAAGTCATGAACGACGACTTCGGCACGCCGGAAGCCTGCGCGGTGCTGTTCGAAATGGTGCGCGAGATCAACCGCCTGCGCGAGAGCGACCTCGACGCGGCGGCAGGCCTGGCGGCACGCTTGAAAGAACTGGCGAGCGTGTTGGGCGTGCTGCAGATGGAAGCCGACGACTTCCTGCAAGCCGGCGCCGAAGGGCGTGTGGACGCGGCTGAAGTCGATGCGCTGATCCAGGCGCGTTTAGCTGCGCGGACCAACAAGGACTGGGCGGAATCCGACCGTATCCGTGACCAACTGACCGCGATGGGTGTGGTGTTGGAAGACGGCAAAGGCGGCACGACCTGGCGGTTGGCTGATCAAGCTTGATCGTTGATTGCTGAATAAAAAACGCCCCGACTGGTTCGGGGCTTTTTTTGCATACCGTTTTAGTGAGCGGCTCATCCGATCCCGTGTGGGAGGGGCGGCGCGACGATTCGACTTGCCCCCGATAGCGGTGGCTCAGCCAACATACCTGCCAACAGTGCCGCTGCCTTCGAAGCCTCGCTAAA
>NZ_JAEILC010000097.1:0-162847 GCF_016307435.1 Pseudomonas sp. S4_EA_1b
CCATCGGGGGGCAAGCCCCCTCCCACATTTTGATTGCACTTCAGGGTCAGGCGATGTCGCGCAGCTCCCTGCGCAGGATCTTGCCCACCGGCGTCATCGGCAACGACTCACGCAACACGATGTGCTTGGGCACCTTGTAGCCGGTGAAGTTGCTTTTGCAGTACGCCTTCAGCTCTTCAAGGCTGACCCCCTGAGCCCGCGCCACCACGAACAGCTTCACCGCCTCCCCCGTGCGCTCGTCCGGCACGCCGATCACCGCGCAGCTGGCCACTGCTGGGTGGGCCATGACCACGTCTTCGATTTCGTTCGGGTACACGTTGAAGCCGGAGACGATGATCAGGTCTTTCTTGCGGTCCACAATGCTCACAAAGCCATCGGTGTCGATCACTGCAATATCACCGGTTTTCAACCACCCTTCGGCATCCAGGGTGTCGGCGGTTGCCGCCGGTTGCTGCCAGTAGCCCTTCATCACCTGTGGGCCTTTGATGCACAGTTCGCCACGCTCCCCGAGGGGCAATTCGCGGCCTTCGTCATCGATCACCTTCATGGCCGTACCCGGCACAGGAATACCCACGGTGCCCAGCCGCGATTGGCTACCGTAGGGGTTGGTGCTGGCCACCGGCGAGGTTTCGGTCAGGCCGTAGCCTTCGCCGATGGTGCAGCCGGTCAGGGCCTTCCAGCGCTCGGCGGTGGCCTTGACCAGCGCGGTACCGCCGGAATTGGTGATCTTGAGGTGCGAGAAATCCAGGGTCTTGAAATCCGGATGGTCCATCAGCGCGACAAACAGCGTGTTCAACCCCAGCAGGCAGGAAAACCGCCACTTTTTCAGCTCTTTGATAAACCCGCCGATGTCGCGCGGGTTGGTGATCAGCACGTTGTGGTTGCCGGTCACCATCATGCACATGCAGTTCGCCGTAAAGGCATAGATGTGGTAGAGCGGCAGCGGCGCGATCATCACCTCCTGCCCTTCCCGTACCAGCGGCTGGCCGTTATCGCTGACCTGGGACATGCACGCCCGCGCCTGCTGCATATTGGCCACCAGATTGCCGTGGGTCAGCATCGCGCCCTTGGCCAGGCCGGTGGTGCCGCCGGTGTATTGCAACACGGCGATGTCATCCAGGGTCACCGGGTGACGGGTCACACCCAGGCCCGCGCCCATGCGCAGGGCACGCTTGAACGATACTGCGCGTGGCAGGTGATAGGCCGGGACCATCTTCTTGACCTTGTCGACCACGGTGTTGACCAGCCAGCCTTTGGCGGCGGGCAGGAAATCGCCCATTTTGGCTTCGATCAGGTAGTCAATCTCGGTGTCGGCACACACTTCCTGCACCCGTGAACCGAACAGGTTGAGGTAGACCAGCGCCCGCACGCCGGCATCCTTGAATTGGTGGCGCATTTCCCTCGGGGTGTACAAGGGGTTGGTGTTGACCACGATCAACCCGGCGCGCAGCGCCCCGAACACCGCGATGGGGTAATGCAATACGTTGGGCATCTGCACGGCGATGCGCTCGCCGGGCTTGAGGTCGGTGTGATGCTGCAGGTAACCGGCGAACGCCGCGCTCTGGCGCTCAAGCTCGGCGTAGGTCAGGGTCACCCCCATATTGCTGAATGCCGGACGGTCGGCAAAGGCTTTGCAGGAACGCTCGAAGACTTCGATCACCGACTTGTAGGTGGTGAGGTCAATGTCATTGGGAACGCCCGCCGCGCGTTTGTCATTCCAGAAATCAGGTTGCATTATTCTTGTCCTCTGTACCTGAGTGTGTCCGGCCGCTTTTATGCTGCGATGGAAAGCGGAGCTTTGGGGACGTTAGCAGCTATGGCCAATCAGGCAAATACAGGAAAGAGTGTCATCAACTGCGTGAATCTTCCTACAAGGGCCTGTACTGATCAGCCGCTTGCCAGAAGATCAGCGATACACTGCAACGACACCGAGCAAAGGAACCGCCATGAACCACAGCACCTTCTGGCTGACTGCGAACGACCATACCCGCCTATACGTCAACCAATGGCTGCCACAGGGGCCGCTCCAGGCTGTGGTAATGGTGTCCCACGGCATGGCCGAGCACAGTGGGCGCTACGCCCGCCTGGCCGAGGCCCTGTGCGATGCGGGCTACGGTGTGTACGCGCTGGACCAGCGAGGCCATGGACGGACCGCCGATGAAGGCACTCTGGGGTTGTTCGCCGAGCACGATGGCTGGAACAAAGTGGTAGGCGACCTGGCCAGCCTCAACCAACACATCGGCCAACAGCATCCGGGGCTGCCGATCGTACTGTTGGGGCACAGCATGGGCAGTTATATCGCCCAGGCTTATCTGCTGCACCACAGTGCCAGCCTGCATGGGGCGATTCTCAGCGGGTCGAATTTCCAGCCGGTGGCGCTATACCGCGCCGCGCGCCTGATCGCTCGCGCCGAACGCCTGCGCCAGGGCCTGCGGGGGCGCAGCGCCGTGATCGACTTCCTGTCGTTTGGCTCTTTCAACAAAGCGTTCAAACCTAACCGCACGGCCTTCGACTGGCTCAGTCGCGACCCGGATGAGGTGGATAAGTACATCAACGATCCCCTCTGCGGTTTTCGTTGCACCAACCAACTGTGGGTGGATTTGCTAGGCGGCTTGCAGCAGATCAGCAAAGCGTCCAACCTCGCGCAGATCGATCCAGGCCTGCCGATTCTGGTGATGGGCGGCGAATGTGATCCGGTGAGCGAGGGCAAGCGTCTCACCCATCTGGCTCAAGCCCTGCAAGCGGCCGGCTGCCAGCACCTGCAACTGACTATTTACCCCCAGGCGCGCCATGAAGTGTTCAATGAAACCAACCGCACGCAAGTCACGGCGGATGTGGTGACATGGCTGGATCACGCCCTGAGTTTGCAACGGCCTGCCCGCTGCGAATAAATTTTCCTTTAAAATCAGCAAATTAAATTACCGATTAGCCACAGGATGCGCTCTTAGATGACCCAGGTAACCAACACCCCGTATGAAGCCCTTGAAGTCGGCCAGACCGCCAGCTACAGCAAGACTGTCGAAGAGCGCGACATCCAGCTGTTCGCGGCAATGTCCGGCGATCACAACCCGGTGCACCTAGACGCCGAATACGCCAAGGCCACGATGTTCAAGGAGCGTATCGCCCACGGCATGTTCAGCGGCGCTTTGATCAGCGCAGCCGTAGCCTGCGAACTGCCTGGGCCGGGCACGATTTATATCGGTCAGCAGATGAGCTTTCAGAAGCCGGTGAAGATCGGCGACACCCTGACGGTGCGCCTGGAAATCCTGGAGAAACTGCCCAAGTTCCGCGTGCGGATTGCCACTCGCGTGTTCAACCAGCGCGACGAGTTGGTAGTGGATGGCGAGGCAGAGATTCTTGCGCCGCGTAAACAGCAGGTGGTGACCTTGACCGAGCTGCCGCCGATCAGCATCGGCTGAATACAAATGTGGGAGAGGGCTTGCCCCGATTGCGGTGAGTCAGTCATTCAAACATCGACTGATTCACTGCTATCGGGGGCAAGCCCCCTCCCACATTGACTAGGCGGTAAGCTTACGACTGAGCGCGAGCCTGATTACGCAGGGCTTTAACCTGGTCGTGATTGCGTTGCACGCCGTGGTACTGACGCTCAACCAAGTCACGAATGCCCAGCAGGTTGTGCTTGTTGATCTTCTCGATCGCTTCACGATAAGCCTTCAGTGCGTGGTCTTCACCGCGCTCGGCTTCGTTCAGCACAGCCTCTTCATCTTTACCGGTAACCATCGACTTCACGTCGACCCAGCCACGGTGCAGTGCGCCGGCAACGCTGCCGGAATCTTCCGGATCGCCACCCAAGGCACGCACGGCGGTTTTCAGCTCGGCGGCAGCAGTGGCGCAATCGGCAGAACGCTTAGCAAACAGCGCCTTGAGTTCTGGGTGCTTGATATCTTCAGCGCACTCTTTAAAGCCTTTTTGGCCGTCGATGCTGGTTTCGATCAGGTCGTTCAGTACGGAGATCGATTCTTTGTTGATGTCAGTCATTTTCCAATTCCTTATGTGGGTTGAGAAAGGTTGTCTTAATGATTGCAGCGCCCGTGCCAGGTTTTAAAAAATAACTTTATTGTTTAAATTCAATCATTTACGAAATATTGAACCATCTGTATGTACGTTATTTGCATGATCTGTCATTTGGCCTTCATGCAGAATGCCTGTATTTTCCAAGCTCCTCTCGTAACCGTCTGACGTTCATGAACCCGGAAAAGCTCGAACTGTTGATCACCCGCGAAATGCCTTTCGGCAAATACAAAGGGCGGATCATTGCCGACTTGCCAGGCCCCTACCTGAACTGGTTCGCTCGCGAAGGTTTCCCCCACGGCGAATTGGGTGGTCTGCTGGCGCTGATGCAGGAAATTGACCACAACGGTCTGTCAGAACTGCTCGAACCGCTGCGCGCCAAACACGGCAAGCCTGCCCCACGCCATTAAGAGCCCACCCATGCCCAGCAACGCCCAAAACGAAGCGCATTGGCAAGCCATCGCTCAACGCTATGACTGCGAGCCAGGCCCTATCAATCTTGAGAACGGTTACTTCGGCCGCATGAGCCGCGCGGTGCAGGCCCAGTACCTGGAGCATGTGGCGTTTATCAACCGCAGCAATGCGGTGTATGTGCGCCAGCGTTTCGAACAGGGCGAAAACATCGAGATCCGGCGCCAGCTCGCCGCCTTGATAGAGGTGGAACCCGAGTCGGTGGCATTCACCCGCAACGCCACCGAAGCCTTGCAGTCGCTGATCCGCAACTACAACCGCCTGCAACCGGGTGACCAAGTGATGATCAGCGATCTGGAGTACGACACGGTCAAGGGCGCGATGCGCTGGCTGGCGGCGCATCGCGGTGTGGAGGTTATCGAACTGTCCCACACCCATCCGGCCAGTTTCGACAGCCTGCTACAGACCTATCGCGATGCCTTCGCCCAATACCCGCGTCTCAAGCTGATGGCTCTGACCCACGTTACCCATCGCACCGGGCTGGTAATGCCAGTGGCCGCCATTGCTCAGGCGGCACGGACGCACGGTGTTGACGTGATCCTCGACGGTGCCCACGCCCTTGGCCAGATCGACTTCAACTTGGCCGATCTGGGCATCCAGTTCGCCGGGTTCAACCTGCACAAATGGATCGGCGCACCGTTGACCCTGGGCTTCCTGTATATCGCCCCCGAGCGCCTGGCCGATATCGACCCGGACATGGGCGAGTTCCACTACCCCATCACCGATGTACGCGCGCGGACGTCCTACAGCACGCCGAATTTTCCGGCGCTGATGACCTTGCCACTGGTATTGGATGAGCATCGCGCACTGGGTGGCGCGGCTGCCAAAGGTGCGCGGGTCAATTACCTGCGGGATACATGGGTGAGCCAGGTACGGTCATTGCCGGGGATCGAGGTGCTGACGCCGGATGACCCGAGGCTGTATTGCGGGATTAGTGCTTTCAAATTCAGCGGTCGGGACCAGCAGGCGATGGCGGACCGTTTGCTCAAGGACTACAACGTCTTCACCACGACCCGTGTCGGGGCCTCGTTCGGGACGTGTATCCGGATCACCCCCGGGTTGGTCACCTCGGTGGCGGAAATCCATCATCTGGCCAATGCCATCACCGAACTGCACCGCAGCCCTCTATAAAAGCAGGCGCAGTTTTATTGCAGGCGAAAAAAAAGCGGTACACCGACCAAGTGCACCGCAAAAATGCCGTTAAGCACAGCAACAACGATTCGGTAAATCAGATCAATCCAACAGCGCCAGGGCCTGGGCGGTAACTTCCTGGATGCGTGCCCAGTCGCCGTTTTTGACCCACTCTGGGTCGAGCATCCAGCTGCCGCCCACGCACATCACGTTTTTCAACGCCATGTAGCTTTTGATATTGGCCGGGCCGACGCCGCCGGTCGGGCAGAATTTCACCTCGCCGAACGGGCCGCCCAGGGCCTTGATTGCCGCCACGCCACCGCTGACTTCAGCGGGGAACAATTTGAAACGACGGTAGCCCAGGCAATAGCCTTCCATGATGCCGGACGCATTGCTGATACCCGGCAACAGCGGGATCGGGCTGTGCACCGAGGCTTCCAGCAGGTCGCGGGTAATCCCGGGGGTGACGATAAACTGCGAGCCGGCCACTTCCGCAGCCTCCAGCATGTGCCGATCCAACACGGTGCCGGCGCCGGTGCACAGTTCAGGACGCTGCTCGCGCAGCACCTGAATAGCCTTGAGGCCGAACTCCGAACGCAGGGTTACTTCCAGCGCCGTCAGGCCGCCGGCCGCCAGGGCATCGGCCAGGGGCAGAATGTCCTGTTCGCGGGCGATGGTGATCACCGGCAGAATCCGCGCCTTGGCGCAGAGGCTGTCGATCAAGGCAACTTTATCCGCCATGGACACGGTCGGTTGAGGGCTTTTCATAGCGGCTGATCCTTGGCTCATGGGCACCAGTAAATCTCTAAAGTAGGTTGCAGAAACGCGCGAATCGGCATGGCGGCGACGTCGTCACTGGCCAGCGCGGCGCTCAAAGTAGTCAATTTCGAACTGCCGGAGATCGACAGCACGGTGTAGCGGGCCGTGGCCAGCAACGCGCGACTCATGGTCAGGCGCTGGTGCGGCACGGTCGGCGCCAGCATGGGCCAGCAACGGCGGGTACCGTCGGGCTGCAGGGCTTCGTTCAGGTTCGGGCTGTTTGGAAACAACGACGCGGTGTGGCCGTCATCGCCCATGCCCAGCACCAGCACATCGATGGCGGGCAGTTCGGCCAGCAGGCGATCGGCCTGCTCGGCAGCCTCTTCCAGGTTCGCGGTGGCGCTGTACAAACTGAGGAACCGCGCCTTGGCGGCCGGGCCCTGCAGCAGATATTTCTTCAATAGGCCGGCATTGCTGTCGGCATGCTCTACCGGCACCCAGCGCTCATCGGCGAGGGTGATGGTGACCTTGGACCAGTCCAGGCCCTGCTTGGCCAGGTTCTGGAAAAACGCCACCGGGCTGCGCCCACCAGACACCACCAGCGTCGCTTCGCCACGGGCGCTGATGGCCGTGCGCAATTGTTCGGCCACATCGTTAGCCAAACCGTCCGCCAGCAACGCAGGCGTACGGTACTCATGGGCGCTGACGCCCTGCGGCAGTTTCAATTCAGATATCGCCATACCATGACCTCCCATCCCGCGTGATCAGTGCAATGGAGCTCATCGGCCCCCAGGAGCCCGCCGCATACGGCTTGGGCGCATCACCGGATTTTTTCCAACCGGCGATCAACTGGTCACACCACTTCCACGCGGCTTCGATTTCATCTTTGCGAACAAACAGGTTCTGATTGCCGCGCATCACTTCCAACAGCAAACGCTCGTAGGCATCCGGAATGCGCGTACTGCGGTAGGTGTCGGAAAAATTCAGTTGCAGCGGGCCGCTGCGCAGTTGCATGCCTTTATCCAGGCCCTGCTCCTTGGTCATTACCCGCAAGGAAATCCCTTCGTCCGGTTGCAGGCGGATGATCAGTTTGTTGCTGATCTGCAGGCGCTGCTCGGGGGCGAAGATATAGTGGGACGGTTCCTTGAAGTGGATAACGATCTGCGACAGCTTTTGCGGCATGCGCTTGCCGGTACGCAGGTAGAACGGCACACCGGCCCAACGCCAGTTACGGATATCGGCACGCAAGGCGACGAAGGTTTCGGTGTCGCTCTGGGTGTTGGAGTTTTCTTCTTCCAGGTATCCCGGCACCGGCTTGCCGGCGCTGTAGCCGGCGATGTACTGGCCACGCACCACTTGGGTGGTAAGGCCGTCCGGGCTGATCGGCGCCAGGGCCTTGAGCACCTTGACCTTCTCGTCACGGATGCTGTCGGCGGACAGGTCGGCCGGTGGGTCCATGGCGATCAGGCAAAGCAGCTGCAACAGGTGATTCTGGATCATGTCCCGCAGCTGGCCGGCTTTGTCGAAATAACCCCAACGACCTTCAATGCCCACTTGCTCCGCCACGGTAATTTCTACGTGGGAAATGTAGTGCTGGTTCCACTGGGTCTCGAACAGGCTGTTGGCAAAACGCAGCGCAATCAGGTTTTGAACGGTCTCTTTGCCCAGGTAATGGTCGATGCGGTAGGTGCGGTTTTCCGGGAAAAACTGCGCCACGGCGTCGTTGACCTTGCGCGAGGACTCCAGGTCCGAACCGATGGGTTTTTCCAGCACCACGCGGGTGTTGTCCGCCAGGCCGACCTTGGACAAATTCTCGCAGATCGCGCCATACACCGCCGCCGGAGTGGCGAAGTAGGCGATCAGGCGTTGTTCGGTGCCGGCTTTTTCAGCCAGGGCCACGTAGTCGTCGGCTTTCATAAAGTCGACATGGACGTAGGTCAGACGCGCCAGGAAACGCTGGGCGATGCTGTCGTCCAGTTCCTTGCCGACGTATTTACGCAGTTCTTTTTCGATATGGGCCAGATGCTGCTGCTCGGAGCCGGCTTCACGGGCCAAAGCCAGGATGCGCGTGTCTTCGTGCAACAGACCTGCACCATCCAACTGATAGAGGGCAGGAAATAACTTGCGTAGCGCCAGATCACCCAAGGCGCCAAACAGGGCAAAGGTGCAGGGTTCCACGGTTATCGAAGGCATGATGTTTGTTCTTTTATCAAGTTAAGCTACAAATACCTTTTTTCAAGGTATCACTCAAGGAAAAATGTAGTAATAACCACAACATTTTCCCGAAATACGCATTGCGAGTGGTGGTGTTCAGCTACCCTCAGTAGGATAGGCCACCGCAAAAGGCCGCTCGTCGATTGCTTGCCGCCCTTAATTTGCATCGTCGCCCGAAGGAAAGACTGAATGGACCGCGTGCGAAATCTTCTGGAGCAGATCCAGAGCCGCCTCGAAGACTTGAACAAGGCAGAGCGCAAAGTCGCTGAAGTCATCCTGCTCAACCCGCAGCAGGCCACACGCTTCTCGATCGCCGCCCTCGCCCAGGCCGCCTCGGTCAGTGAACCGACGGTCAACCGTTTCTGCCGTTCATTCGGCGTGAGCGGTTACCCTGAACTCAAATTGCAGTTGGCGCAAAGCCTGGCCAGTGGCGCGGCTTATGTCAGCCGCGCCGTGGAGGCCGATGATAACCCGGAGGCCTACACGCAGAAGATCTTTGGCAGTGCCATCGCCTCCTTGGACAGCGCCTGCCAGGCCCTGGACCCGAACCTGATCAGCAAGGCCGTGGACCTGCTGATCCAGGCTCGGCAGATCCACTTCTTCGGCCTCGGTGCTTCGGCCCCGGTGGCCATGGACGCCCTGCATAAGTTCTTCCGTTTCAACCTGGCGGTCACCGCCCACGCCGACGTACTGATGCAGCGCATGATCGCCTCGGTGGCCCATACCGGTGAGCTGTTCGTGATCATTTCCTACACCGGGCGTACCCGCGAGCTGGTGGAAGTGGCGCGTATCGCACGCAGTAACGGCGCCTCGGTGCTGGGCGTGACCGCCGAGAACTCACCGTTGGCCAAGGCCAGTACGGTGAGCCTGAATATTCCACTCCCGGAAGACACGGATATCTACATGCCGATGACGTCGCGGATCATCCAACTGACCGTGCTGGATGTGCTGGCCACCGGCATGACATTGCGTCGCGGGGTGGATTTCCAGCCGCACTTGCGCAAGATCAAAGAGAGTCTGAACGACAGCCGGTATCCGGTGGGGGATGAGTTTAACTAAGCTCGAATCTCTACCAGCAGTACCGCCGCCATCGCGAGCAAGCCCGCTCCCACAGGGCAATGCGTTCCAAATGTGGGAGCGGGCATGCCCCCGATGAGGCCACAAGCAACAACGCTAAACTCCAGCCCGAGCTTGCAAACTCAGGTGCGCCCGCTCCCACAGGGCAATGCGTTGCAAATGTGGGAGCGGGCTTGCCCGCGATGAGGCCACAAGCAACAACGCTAAACTCCAGCCCGAGCTTGCAAACTCAGGTGCGCCCGCTCCCCCGGCGCCAAACTGGCCCCGGCCATCGCCGACTCCACACACACAAACCCCGACGCCTCGTTAAAACTCACGCCCAACAGCGGTCGGCTGCCCGGATGCCACACCACAGTGTCGGCACTCTCGCCCGTGTCGATGCACAGTTCGCGCTGCCAGGCGTGATCCTTGAGGTGCAGTTCGCCTTCGTGCTGGAACACCCGCTGGCATCCGCCCTCTACGCGCAACTCGCCCTCCTGCTGGCACATCTGGCGGTTGAGCTGATCGTAACCTTGCGCGCCTTCGAGCCCAGACAGCGCTACCTCATCAACGTGACCAATACGCCAGTAAGCGTGCAACGCATGGCTCAACTGGCACGGCAGTTCGTCCTGATGCTCGGTGCTCAGGCGCAATTCCAAGGTAGCCCCCAGGTGCGCGTGCAGGTCCACCTGCCAGTCGCACAGTTGCAGTTGCCAGTGCAGGTTCACGCCTTCGTCATCGCTGGAGCTATCGAGCAGTTTCCAGTCGATCAGGCGCGCCCAGCCATGGGACGGCCAGGCGTTTTCGCTTGGGTGACGGCCATACCATGGCCAGCACACCGGCACGCCTCCACGAATGGCACCGACCTGCGGCCACTTGGCCGCGCACCACAGCCAGGGCTTCTGACCACGCGGCTGAAAATGCAACAGTTGCGCGCCCTGGCGACTGAATACCGCCTGGCACAGCGGATGATCGATCACCAACACGTCGCGCATCTGAAAGCGTTCCCAGGCGAACACCGGACGTTCGCGCAGGGATTTGAAAAAGCGTTGCAGCGGATGCTCATGCATGTGCCACGGTCCTGTATCACAGTGCTGCGCAAAAAAAAGCGGATAGCCATGGCTATCCGCAAATGCGCACAGAGAGAAGGAGCTTATCGCAACAGCGTTAGAACGTAGACTGAATTTTCAGACCCGCTACCAGCGCGTTGTCGACTTTGTCCACGCCGCCAGGCTGCACGACGTATTGCAGGTTGGGACGTACGGTCAGCCAGTTGGTAACGTGGAAGCCGTAGTTGAGTTCGAAGTTGTATTCGGTTTCACGAATCGGCGTGTACAGCGGGTTGTCATAGTCGCTGACGCCGTTAGCGGCATTGAGCAGTTCCGAGTTGCGCTTGACGTCATTGTTGACATGCAGGCGCGCGGCACCAATACCGACGTCGTCTTTTGGACGCGCATCGAATGGGCCTTTGTACACCAGCATGAGCGACTGATAGTTGTCGACCAGGTTGGTTTCCTTGTCGTGGAACGTCGCGTTGGCTGCGATGTTCAGGCCGCGCGACGCGTCGCCGTTATGGGTGGTGAGTTGCTGTTGCGCAACGAACCAGTAGCCTTTTTTGCTGCTGCGGGTACGGAAGTCAGCACCACTGAGGACCGCATCGCCACCGTTGACGTCTTTACGCACATCCGGAGCATCGGCGGCGCTCTTGTAGTAACCCACACGGTATTCGCCCGGCAGGTTATTCACTTTCGGCGACCAGACCAATTCCACCGGGATCACAGTACCTTTGGTACCGCTGCCGCTGAGTTTGAAGCCGTTGCCGTGTTCAAGCTGCGACGGGTTCTGGTTGTAGGCACCGATCTGGGCATACAGCTCAGGGGTGATGTTGTACTTGACGCGGATAGCCGCCTGGCTGACTGGCCAGTTGTACCAGGTGTTGACGTAGTTACCGACCTGGGAGCCGCAGAACGACAGGTTCTGGAAGTCGCATGGGAAGGTGTTGAAGTCTTCGCCTTCACCGAAGTAGCCCAGTTTCACGTCCAACTTGTTGTCGAACATCTGGTGCTGGATCCAGAACTGGGTCAGACGCACCATATGGCCACGGCCATACACTTCTTGGGACGAACTCAGCGTGCCGGCACGCGGGTCGCCAATACGGTCGTTGGAGATGTTCTGGCCGTTACGATTGGTCAACTGGATCTTGGCCTGGGTGTTATCCCAGCCCCACAGTTTTTGCAGGTCCAGCGCCACACCCAGACCGAACTGGTCGGAGTAGCGACCGGTCTTGTCGTTGTTGTAACCACCGTGGGCGTTGTAGCCCATTTCCCCGACGTAGTCGGCCTTGATGTCGATACCTTGCTCGATCAGCTTGGTACGCTCGCCACCCCAGTCGCCGGTCATCCACTTGGAATCGGCGCTGAATGCATCGGCCGCCATCGCATTGGCGGACAATACCAGGGCTGCTGCTGCTGACAGTTGGCAGATCAGCCGAGTGTTGTTGTGTTGCTTTTTCATCCCTACATCCTCGTCTTTATTGTTATTAAACTGTTTTTATCTAACGCGGGTTACATTTTTTTAACCAAAACAACAACTTATCTCGATCAACGGCCCTTGAACTGGGTCACGTTGTCGGCAGGCACCTGAGCAGGCAACGCGGCGGCAGTGCCCAAACGCTCGCCAGTGTTGGCGTCAAACAGCAGCACCTTGGCCGGGTCGAACTGCAGGGTCAGGGTCTCCCCCACTTGCGGTGCCACATCCGGTGCCAGGCGGCAGCAGACTTTGGTGTCATTGAGCTGCACGAACACCAGGGTGTCCGGGCCGGTAGGCTCGGTAACCTGGACTTCGGCGCGAATACTCGACGAGCCATTGCCCTCCCCTGCCGCCAGCACGATTTGCTCCGGGCGCAGGCCCAGGATCACATCGCGGTCTTCCAGACCGGCGTCGTTCATCCCCAGTGGCAATTCGCAACGGGCTTGACCGCTGTCGAGCAGCGCTACCAACTTCCCGTCTTTGCGTTTTAGACGCATAGGAACGAAGTTCATCGGTGGTGAACCGATAAAGCTTGCCACAAACAGGTTAGCCGGGTCGTTGTAAATTTCCTTCGGCGTGCCGAATTGCTGGATGATGCCGTCCTTCATCACCGCCACTTTGTCGCCCAGGGTCATCGCTTCGATCTGGTCGTGAGTCACGTAGACCGTGGTGGTCTTGAGGCGCTGGTGCATCAGCTTCATTTCGGTGCGCATCTCAACCCGCAGCTTGGCGTCGAGGTTGGACAGCGGTTCGTCGAACAGGTAGATCTTCGGCCGACGCGCCAGGGCACGGCCCATGGCCACGCGCTGTTGCTGGCCGCCGGAAAGCTGGCCCGGCTTGCGGTTGAGCAAATGTTCGATCTGCAGCAGCTTGGCCACGCGCGCCACTTCGGCGTCGATATCGGCCTGGGGCATCTTGCGGATTTTCAGGCCGAACTCGATGTTCTCGCGCACGCTCATGGTTGGGTACAGGGCGTAGGACTGGAACACCATGGCGATGTCGCGATCCTTGGGGCTCATGCCGCTGACGTCCTGATCACCGATCATGATCGCGCCACCGGTGATGGTTTCCAGGCCCGCGATGCAGTTCATCAGCGTGGATTTACCGCAACCCGATGGGCCGACCAGGATCAGAAACTCGCCTTCCTTGATCGACAGTTCGATGTTCTTCAAGGTGTCGGGCAGGCCGGGGCCATAGGTCTTGTTTACATTGCGAAGTTCGAGCGTAGCCATGATTACCCCTTGACCGCGCCGGCCGTGAGGCCGCGCACGAAATACTTGCCTGCGATCACATAGACCAGCAGGGTCGGCAGCCCGGCGATCATCGCCGCCGCCATATCCACGTTATATTCCTTGGCCCCGGTGCTGGTGTTGACCAGGTTGTTCAGCGCCACGGTGATGGGCTGGGAGTCGCCGCTGGAGAACACCACACCGAACAGGAAGTCGTTCCAGATCTGAGTGAACTGCCAGATCAGGCAGACCATGATGATCGGCGTCGACATCGGCAGAATGATCCTACGGAAAATCGTGAAGAACCCCGCACCGTCTAGGCGTGCTGCCTTCACCAGTGCATCCGGAATGCTGACGTAGTAGTTACGGAAGAACAGTGTGGTGAACGCCAGGCCATAGACCACATGCACGAACACCAGACCGGTAGTGGTGCTGGCCAGGCCCATCTTGCCCAGGGTGAACGACGCCGGCAGCAGCACGGTCTGGAACGGCAGGAAGCAGCCGAACAGCAACAGGCCGAAGAACAACTGCGAACCACGGAAGCGCCACATCGACAGCACGTAACCGTTCAACGCGCCGATGGCGGTGGAAATCAGCACCGCAGGCACGGTGATCTTGATCGAGTTCCAGAAGTAACCATCCACGGTGGCCCAGGCCTTGACCCAGCCGATACCGCTGACCACGGTGGGCCAGCTCAGCAGGTTGCCGGTGCTGATGTCTTCGGGGGTTTTGAAACTGGTCAGCAACATCACCACCAGCGGTACCAGGTACAGCAGCACCGCCAGGATCAGCACCGCGTAGATCGCGATGCGACTCAGGCTGATGGAAGGTTTGGCAGCGAGACTAGTCATGACGCTTGGTCCTCAGCTCGGAGTACAGGTACGGCACGATGATCGCGAGGATCGCACCGAGCATCAGGATTGCACTGGCCGAGCCCATGCCCATCTGGCCACGGCTGAACGTGAACGAGTACATGAACATCGCGGGCAGGTCGGACGAGTAGCCGGGGCCGCCGGCGGTCATGGCCGCCACCAGGTCGAAGCTCTTGATCGCAATGTGCGCCAGGATCATCACCGCACTGAAGAACACTGGGCGCAGGCTCGGCAGCACCACGCTCCAATAAATACGCGGCATGCTCGCACCGTCGATCTGGGCGGCACGGATGATCGACTGATCAACGCCGCGCAGGCCGGCGAGGAACATCGCCATGATGAAACCGGAGGCTTGCCACACGGCGGCGATGACCAGGCAGTAGACCACGCGGTCCGGGTCGATCAGCCAATCCAGACGGAAGCCTTCCCAGCCCCAGTCACGCAGGAGTTTGTCCAGGCCCATGCCCGGGTTGAGCAGCCATTTCCAGGCCGTACCGGTAACGATCATCGAGAGCGCCATCGGGTACAGGTAAATGGTGCGGATAAAGCCTTCGCGACGGATACGCTGGTCGAGGAATACCGCCAGCAGCACGCCGATCACCAGGGTAATACCGATGAACATCCCACCGAACACGGCCAGGTTCTTGCTCGCCACCCACCAGCGGTCGTTGTCGAACAGACGCTGGTATTGGGCAAGACCGGCCCACTTATAGTTGGGCAGGAACGTGGACGTGGTGAACGACAGCACAAACGTCCAAAGGATGTAGCCATAGAAGCCGACCAACACGATGAACATGCTGGGCGCCAGCACCAGTTTAGGTAGCCAGCGCTGCAATGCATCGAACGGCGAGGCCTTGCTGAACACAGCAACAGAACTCATGGGGAAATCCAATAATAAGACTGAAGGCAGCTACAAGCGGCAAGCGTCAAGACATACCGCGCCCGCTTGCAGCTTGTAGCTTGTAGCTAGTTCCTACTTGGCAGACTTGATCGCAGCGCCGAGTTTCTTGGCGGTGTCGGCCGGGTCGGCTTTCGGGTCGTTGATGTAGTTGGTCACGACATCGAAGAACGCGCCTTGCACAGCCAAGGTGGTGGCCATGTTGTGGGCCATGCTTGGTTGCAGGCCGCCGGTCTTGGCATCAGCCAGGAAGTCCTTGGCCGCGGTCTGGGCGCAGGAATCGAAGCCGAGCTTGTCCATTTCATTGAGCATGTCAGTTCGAACAGGGATCGAACCCTTGTTGATGCTGAAGACTTTCTGGAAGTTTTCACCCAGCACGACTTTGGCAATGTCCTGCTGACCGGCCGCAGTGCCTTTGTCTTTCTGCTTGAACACCGCCAGGGAGTCGATGTTGTAGGTGAAAGCTTTGTCGGTACCCGGGAAGGCTACGCACTCGTAATCCTTGCCGGCGACTTTCTTGGCGGCGGTCCATTCGGACTTGGCCCAGTCACCCATGATCTGCATACCGGCCTTGCCGTTGATGACTTTGCCGGCTTCCAGGTTCCAGTCCTGGCCTTTGCCGTCGACATCCATGTAGGTCGCGACTTTCTTCAGCTCAGTCAGGGCCTTGACCATTTCCGGGCCGGTCAGCGCGGCGTTATCCAGGTCGACCAGGGCTTTCTTGTAGCCATCGGCGCCCATCACCGACAGGACTACGGCTTCGAACACGGTGCTGTCCTGCCAAGGCTGGCCACCGTGGGCGAGCGGAATGAAACCCGCGGCCTTGAGCTTGTCGCCCGCTGCGTAGAATTCTTCGAGGGTGGTCGGGTTCTTGGTGATGCCGGCTTTCTTGAAGACTTGCGGGTTGATCCACAGCCAGTTCACACGGTGGATATTGACCGGTACGGCGACATAGTCACCTTCGTACTTCACGGTATCGGAGACTTTTTTGTCGAGCAGCGAATCCCACTTTTCTTCTTTGGCGACGTCTTTGAGCACGTCGGTGTCGAGCAGGCCGGTGGACGCCCATTCCTGGATGTCGGGGCCTTTGATCTGGGCTACGCCCGGTGGGTTGCCGGCGACGGCGCGGCTTTTGAGCACGGTCATGGCAGTCGCGCCACCACCGCCGGCGACGGCACCGTCTTTCCAGGTGAAACCGTCTTTCTCAACTTGGGCCTTCAGGACATCCACAGCCGCTTTTTCGCCACCCGAGGTCCACCAATGCACCACTTCAACCGTACCTTTGGAGTCGGCGGCAAATGCACTGAGGGGGAACAACGAGGCAACGGAAATAGCAACGGCGAGGCGATTAATCGCGTTCATCTGAGTACCTTTTTTTGTTGTTATGCATGCAAGTCTTAGGCTTGCGCTGCACGGAGTTTAAACATGGATTTTTGGGGCGCAGGTAACAAAGGGATGCACAAACGTCACCACTTGGTGACATAGCTCCCGGCGTTCAAGGCGCTGGTCATGCTGGGCGCCAGCGGCAGCGCAGGCAGCACCACCGCTTGCCAGGCATGGTACAGGTCTGGCTTGCCGCCCCAAATCTTGCTGCTGGGTTGGTTTTGTGGGCTGAGCTCGTGGTGCCAACTGCCCTGCACGCGGTCGATAAAGTGGCTGTCGCAGAATTCCCAGATCCGCCGGTACCAGGTTTCGTAGTGCAACTCGCCGGTGCGCTTGAGCAGGGCCTGGGCGGCGGCGCTGGCTTCAGCGTGGGTCCAGTGCAGGCGCTCGCGCACCACCGGGCGATGGTTCCAGTCCAGGGTGTAGACAATTCCCGGCGCACCGTCCACAGACCAGGCGTATTCGCTGGCACTGGCGAACAGGCCCTTGGCGTCACCCAGCAGCCACGCGGGGGTGGGCAACCCGGCATGCAGGCGCGCGGCCTCAAGGTGCAGCATCAGCCGCGCCCATTCGAAACCATGGCCGGGGGTGATGCCATAGGGGCGGAAACCATCGGCGGGGTTGTCTTCGTTGTAGGCCAGCAGGGGTTGCCAATGGGCGTCGAAGTGTTCGATCACCATGAATTGGCTGCCGGCGGCATGCTGGTGAATCAATCGCTCGACGATCCGCAGCGCGCGGTCCAGCCAGCGCGTATCGCCGGTGACATCGGCCAGGGCGAGGAAGGCTTCGGTAGCGTGCATATTGCTGTTGGCGCCGCGATAGGCCTCCAGCCCGCTCCAGTCCTGGGCAAAGGATTCGAGCATCACGCCCTCCTCTTCGCTCCAGAAAAACTGGTCGATGATATGGATAGCATCGGTGAGCAACTGCTGCGCGCCGGGCGCACCGACCACCACCGCAGAACTGGCGGCCAGCGCCACGAATGCGTGCAGGTAGGCGGCTTTACCTCGGTTGCCATCCAATGCACGAGGCGTGGCGAACCAGCCGCCGTGTTCAGGATCCCGCAACGGGCCGCTGAGGGCCGCAACGCCATGAGCCACCAGCTCGGCGTAACCGGGCAAGCCCATGGCATGGGCCATGGCGAAGCTGTGGGTCATGCGGGCGGTGTTCATGGTTTCGGCGTGAGCGTCGGCGGGCAATCGGCCGGTGGCGTCCAGGTTGCCGAAGCCGTCGGGCAGCCGCGAGGCTTTGGCGAATGTCAGCAGGCGCTGGCCTTCGGCGGCGAGCCAAGCGTAATGGGCAGGTGCATTCAGCCAACTGCTGGCGGGCAGTGGTTGGGTGGTCATGGGGGCGGCCCTTATTGTTTTTTGTGGGATGACCGGAGTCTAAACAAGGGCCTTGCGGGGGCATGTAACGAAGGGGATAGGAAATGTCACCGGACGGTGACATTTCCTCAAGCGATTATTGCGTCGGTGCGGCGATCTGGCGCTGCAGGTTCTGCACCTGGCTTTGCAGGGTAGTGATATTGCGCGTGGTCTGGATGCGGAACACATCGAATTCCTTGTTGGTGGGCGCATCACTGTTGAGTGGCTGAGTCTCCTGCGCACTCTTGAGCACCACCAGGTCCTGCTCAAGGCGAGCAATGGCGGCGCTTGGGTTACCCTGCTTTTTCAGCGCGGCAACGTCGGCGACCAGGTCCTTGATCTCGGCGTCGCGCTTGGCGGTATCGCCCTGGGCGGCCTTGAGCGTCGCCACGGCGTCGGTGAGGGCTTGCACCTGGCCTTGCAACTTGGCATTGGCGTTGGACAAGTCGGTGGTGCTGGCCGTCATCTGAGCCAGGCGCTTGTCCAGCTCGGTGGCCTGGCCGGCCACGCCGAGTTGCTGCTTGCCCTGCTCCAGCAATTGCTTTTCCAACTGCTGGATCTGCAATTTCAACGCTTCGCTGCCGTTGTTCACATTGGCTTCACTGGCCACGACCTTGCCGGAAATGTCCTGCAAGCGCCCGGCCGCTTCTTCGCTGATGCGCGCAAAGCTCTCCTGGGTGGCAACCAATTGCTGGCCCATCAGGGAAATCTGCTGGAAGCTCCACCAGGCCAGGCCGGCGAAGGCGATCAGCAGCGCGCCGATCAAGGCCCACAACGGCCCGGTATTGGCGCTCTTGACCTTGACCACCGGCGTCGTGCGCGAACGCACCGAGGTGGCCGGGGTGGGTTCGAAATCATCGTCGTCCCCAAGGTCGGCCCGCAGGCTGGGAACGTTGTCGAAATCGTCGTTGGCATCGTTACGCATGGATCAACCCTGAATCATTGAAATGGCTGGCTGGAACGCCGAGCGGCGGCAGTATAAACCGCCGCCCCGCCGCACTGATCGACCGGGAACCCCACATTCGGTTCCCGGTGTGTTGCCGCTTGTGACCTTACCGGGTGCCCGGATCCTGAGCCTTCCACCAGCCGCAGAACTCGTCGAGGGCGGTCCACAGGCTGACCTTGGGCTCATAGTCCAGATAATGCCTGGCCCGACTGATGTCGAGGGTGAAATCTTTGTTCATGACCTGCATCCCCAGGCGCGACAAGGCAGGCTCCGGTCGACCGGGCCAGATCGCACAAAATGCCTCGTTCAACGCTGCCACGCTGTAGGACAAACCGTAGGAACGATACCGTGTGACCTGGGGCAACTGCATTTGGCGCATCACGTAGTTCACCACATCCCACACCGGCACCGGCGCGCCATTACTGATGTTGTAGGCCTTGCCCAGTGCCGATCCGGTGGCGAGCAAACTGCTGAGCAGCGCTTCATTGAGGTTGTGCACGCTGGTGAAGTCGACCTTGTTCAGGCCGTCGCCGACGATCGCCAGGCGGTTCTTGCGCTGCATGTTCAGCAAGCGCGGGAAGATGCTCATATCGCCGGCCCCCGTCACGAAGCGCGGGCGCAGCGCCAGCACCTCAAGACCGAACTCCTGGGCGCCGAACACTTTTTGTTCCGCCAGGTATTTGGTAGCGGCATAGGGGTGCTTGAAGCGCTTGGGCACTTGCTCTTCAGTCAGGCCCAAGTGGTCGCGGCCGTCAAAGTAGATCGACGGCGAGGACAAATGCACCAGACGCCGGACCCGCTCCTTGAGGCAGGCTTCGACCACGTTTTCGGTGACCAGCACATTGCCTTGATGGAAGTCCTGATACTTGCCCCACAGCCCCACGGCGCCAGCGCAGTGCACCACGGCCTCCACGTCTCGGCACAGGTCGCGCACCAGGTCGGCGTCATTCAGATCACCTTGGATAAACTCGGCGCCACGCCGCACCAGGTGCTCTACACCTTCGGCGCGTCGCCCGTTGACCCGCACGTCCAGGCCCTGCTCCAGGGCGAAACGCGCAAAGCGCCCGCCGATGAAGCCGCTTGCGCCGGTGACCAGAATCTTCATGTATTACCCCGTGTTCTTTCATTTTTCATCGCGGTTGCCTTGACGCACGCCGTCAGTCCAACGGCACCAACCATTGGCCGCACGCGTGGGCCAAATGGTCAGTCAACAAGTTCAGCAATTGCCCGCCACTGCGCCAATGATGCCAGTACAACGGCACATCGATCGGCTTATCTGGCAATAACTCCACCAACACGCCTTTTTGCAACTGGTCGCGCACCTGTAGTTCGGGGACGAGGCCCCAGCCCAGCCCAGCTTCCGTCAGGCGAATAAAGCCTTCGGACGAGGGGCATAAATGGTGTTCGAAACCGCCGTCCACACCGAGCGACGCCAGGTAACGGTGTTGCAGGAAATCATCCGGGCCAAACACCAGCGCCGGGGTGCGGGCCAACTGATCGGCACGCACACCGCCGGCAAAGTGCCGCGCAATAAAGGCCGGGCTTGCCAGTGCGCGATAACGCATGGCGCCCAGCAACAGGCTACGCGCGCCGGCCACCGGACGCTCGCTGGCGCAGATGCAGGCCGCTACCTCACCGGCGCGCATGCGCTTGAGGCTGACCGCCTGGTCTTCCACCACCAGATCCAGCAGCAAGTGCTGCTCGGCGCAAAACCCACTGACCGCCTCAGCCCACCAAGTGGCCAAGCTGTCGGCATTCAAGGCGATACGCAGGCGCTCGGGCATGCCCTCTTCGTCCAGCGCCGGCACCTGACTCTGCAGGTCACGTTCCAGCAAACGCACCTGTTGCACATGGTTAAGCAGGCGACGGCCGATCTCCGTGGGCGCCGGCGGCGTAGCCCGCACCAGCACCGGTTGGCCAATACGCGCCTCCAGCAGTTTGATGCGCTGGGAAATCGCCGACTGCGACACCCCCAGCACCTGCGCACCGCGTTCGAAGCCAGCCTGTTCCACCACCGCCGCCAGGGCAGAGAGCAATTTATAGTCGAACATCAGTTTCTCTAATGAGCGATCAGCAATATTGGTTTTTCTTATACAGCTTGCGCCGGGAGAATAGCCAGCATTGCTTCTCTTTATAAGGAACCCCGCCTATGGCCGGCGAAACCGCACTGGCAACGCTGCTGCGCAGCATGAGCCCACACCTCAATGAGGGTGACTACGTATTTTGTACCCTGCCCGACGGCCGTATCCCGCCAGCCTGCGAGGTCATCGGCAGTTTCCGTGACTAGGAGGGCCTGACCCTCATCGTCGAACGTCAGCAGGCAGAACAGGCCGGGCTGGCGTTCGAGTACGTCGCCGCATGGATCACCTTGAATGTGCATTCGGCCCTGGAAGCCGTAGGCCTGACCGCCGCCTTCGCCAGCGCCCTGGGCAAGGCCGGCATCAGTTGCAACGTGATTGCCGGCTATTACCACGATCACCTGTTTGTCGGCCGCGCCGATGCCGAGCGCGCCATGGCTGTACTGCGCCAATTGGCGGCGACCGCGGAGTAAACCTTATGTGGCAAAGCTATCTGAACGGTCTGTTGGTCGCGCTGGGGTTGATCATGGCGATCGGCTCGCAAAACGCCTTTGTATTGGCGCAGAGCCTGCGCCGTGAACATCACTTGCCCGTGGCGGCACTGTGCGTGGTCTGCGATGCAATTCTAGTGGCCGCCGGGGTGTTTGGCCTGGCGACAGTGCTGGCGCAAAACCCGCTGCTGCTGGCAATTGCACGCTGGGGCGGTGCCGCGTTCTTGCTGTGGTACGGCACTTTGGCGCTGCGCCGGGCGTTTTCCAAGCAGAGCCTGGAGCAAGGCGGCAGTCTCAAGGTCCGCTCATTGCGCGCGGTGCTGCTGAGCGCACTGGCGGTGACATTGCTCAATCCCCATGTGTATCTGGATACCGTGTTGCTGATCGGCTCGTTGGGCGCTCAGCAAACCGAGCCTGGCGCCTATGTCGCCGGCGCCGCCAGCGCGTCGTTCCTGTGGTTCGCCACTCTAGCACTCGGCGCGGCCTGGTTGGCTCCGTGGCTGGCGCGTCCATCGACCTGGCGCCTGCTGGACCTGCTGGTGGCGATCATGATGTTCAGCGTGGCCTATCAATTGATCAGCGCGTGAGCAATATTCCAAAACGCTCTGGAACCTCTATCCCACACAGTTGTTGCGTGGTTTTGCCACACCCCCGGTGCTATGATCCTGCCCCTGCGCCGCAAAGAGTACAAACTCCCCGGCGCATGTTTGGCCGCCCGTGATCGGCCTTGCGCTCACCGCAACTGACCTGATTAGGAGAATCATCATGGCTTTCGAATTGCCGCCGCTGCCCTACGCACACGATGCCCTGCAGCCGCACATCTCCAAGGAAACCTTGGAGTACCACCACGACAAGCACCACAACACCTATGTCGTGAACCTGAACAACCTGGTGCCTGGCACCGAGTTCGAAGGCAAGACCCTGGAAGAGATCGTCAAATCCTCTTCGGGCGGCATCTTCAACAACGCCGCTCAGGTCTGGAACCACACCTTCTACTGGAACTGCCTGGCGCCAAACGCCGGCGGCCAACCTACCGGCGCACTGGCTGAAGCCATCAACGCGGCGTTCGGTTCGTTCGACAAGTTCAAGGAAGAGTTCACCAAAACCTCCGTCGGCACCTTCGGTTCCGGTTGGGGCTGGCTGGTGAAAAAGGCTGACGGTTCCCTGGCTCTGGCCAGCACCATCGGCGCCGGCAACCCGCTGACCAGCGGCGATACCCCGTTGCTGACCTGCGACGTGTGGGAACACGCTTACTACATCGACTACCGCAACGTACGTCCAAAGTATGTGGAAGCGTTCTGGAACCTGGTCAACTGGAAGTTCGTCGCCGAGCAGTTCGAAGGCAAGACGTTTACTGCCTGAGCATCGCTTGCAGTATGAAGAGCCCGGCAATCGCCGGGCTTTTTCTTGGCCGCTATGATTGCCATGCCAGAAATACAGGAACCCAACGGTAATAATTAACCACATAGACATCAGGAGGAATGAACCTCCTCAATCAATGTGGAGAATGACGATGGACCCTATTTCAGCGATCTTGGGCGCACTTCCCATCGGAATGGGCCTGCTCGACAAGGGCCTGGACCTTGCAAATAGCGGTATGGACTTGGCGAACAAACTCGCAGACATGGCCTCTCAGGGCGCCAAGATCGGCGGGGAAGCCCCCCAGCCAGAGAGCAAGATTAATTATTAAGAAAATCGTCGAACTGGAAGGCGGATCTCCTCCGCCTTCTCCCGCCCGGTCTGCGGCGCATGTGCTGCCCCTTTGCCCGCTTCTGAAAGTCCCGACATAAGTTGTCGCCGCTGCTCTTTCATCCAGCAAAACCCTCAATTTATCTCAGCCCCTAATGTCCCTTTGACTGCCATCACCAGATTGCCAATACTCATGGCATATTGAAGGCCACCCGCATGAGACAAGGAATGCCCCTTTGAAGCTGGAACTCAAGAACAGCTTGTCGGTGAAGTTGCTACGGGTTGTGCTGCTGTCGGCGTTGGTCGTGGGCGTGGCGCTGAGCGTGGCGCAGATCGTGTATGACGCCTACAAGACGCGCCAGGCCGTGGCCAGCGATGCCCAGCGTATCCTCGATATGTTTCGCGATCCCTCTACGCAGGCCGTGTATAGCCTGGACCGCGAGATGGGCATGCAGGTAATCGAGGGGCTGTTTCAGGACGACGCGGTGCGCATGGCCTCCATCGGCCATCCCAACGAAACCATGTTGGCGGAAAAAAGCCGCGCGTTGCAGCACGCCCCAAGCCGCTGGCTGACCGACCTCATTCTTGGCCAGGAACGCACCTTCACCACGCCCCTGGTGGGCAAGGGCCCTTACAGCGAGTACTACGGCGATCTGAGCATCACCCTCGACACCGCCACCTACGGTGAGGGATTTATCGTCAATTCGGTGATTATTTTCATTTCCGGGGTGCTGCGCGCATTGGCCATGGGGCTGGTGCTGTATTTGGTCTATCACTGGTTGCTGACCAAACCGCTGTCGCGGATTATCGAGCACCTCACATCCGTCAACCCGGACCGGCCCAGCGAACACAAAATCCCACAGCTCAAGGGCCACGAACGCAACGAACTGGGGTTGTGGATCAATACCGCCAATCAGTTGCTCGAATCCATCGAACGCAACACCCACCTGCGCCACGAAGCCGAATCCAGCCTGCTGCGCATGGATCAGTATGACTTTCTCACCGGCCTGCCGAACCGCCAGAAACTGCAGGAGCAGTTGGACAAAATCCTGATCGACGCCGGCCGTCGTCAGCGCCGTGTCGCGGTGCTGTGTGTGGGGCTGGACGATTTTAAAAGCGTCAATGAGCAGTTCACTTACCAGGCCGGCGACAAATTGCTCCTGGCCCTGGCCGACCGCCTGCGCGCCCACAGCGGCCGGCTCGGCGCCCTGGCCCGCCTGGGGGGCGATCAGTTCGCCCTGGTGCAGGCCGATATCGACCAGCCCTACGAGGCCGCCGAACTGGCGCAAAGTATCCTGGATGACCTCGAAGCGGAATTTGCCTTCGAGCACGAACAAATCCGTCTGCGCGCCACCATCGGTATCACTCTGTTCCCTGAAGATGGCGACAGCACGGAGAAGTTGCTCCAAAAAGCCGAACAGACCATGACCCTGGCCAAGAGCCGTTCACGCAACCGTTACCAGTTCTATATCGCCAGCGTCGACAGCGAAATGCGCCGGCGCCGCGAGCTGGAAAAAGACCTGCGCGACGCCCTGAGCCGCGAGCAGTTTCACTTGGTGTATCAGCCGCAGGTCAGCTATCGCGAACAACGTGTGGTCGGCGTCGAAGCCTTGCTGCGCTGGCAGCACCCCGAGCACGGGCTGGTACCGCCGGACCTGTTCATCCCCCTGGCCGAGCAGAACGGCACCATTATTCCCATTGGCGAATGGGTGCTGGATCATGCCTGCCGGCAATTACGCGAATGGCATGACCAGGGCTTCACCCAACTGCGCATGGCGGTCAACCTCTCGACGGTGCAGCTGCACCACGCCGAGCTGCCACGGGTGGTCAACAATCTGATGCAAATCTACCGCCTGCCGCCACGCAGCCTTGAGCTGGAGGTCACCGAAACCGGCCTGATGGAAGACATCAGCACTGCCGCCCAGCACCTGCTGAGCCTGCGCCGTTCCGGTGCCCTGATCGCTATCGATGACTTCGGCACCGGTTATTCCTCCCTGAGTTATCTCAAAAGCCTGCCGCTGGACAAGATCAAGATCGACAAGAGCTTCGTCCAGGACCTGCTGGACGATGATGACGATGCCACCATCGTGCGGGCGATCATTCAACTGGGTAAGAGCCTGGGCATGCAGGTGATCGCCGAGGGGGTGGAAACCGCCGAGCAGGAGGCTTATATCATCGCCGAGGGCTGCCATGAGGGTCAGGGTTACTACTACAGCAAACCCTTACCAGCACGGGAGTTGGCGGTTTTTTTGAAGCAAGTCGAGCGCAATAACGCGGCTATTCTTTGACCTGGCGAAACGATACTGAATATTTCCCGCTTATAACCCTTTACACAAAATGCAAATCTTTCGCATTATGTTGCAGTTTTGCGCGGCTCCCGCGCGCCCTCTCAACAACCGAAGCAGGATGTTCGCCATGATTCGTATGCCCCTGGCCACCGCCAGTCTGCTGGCCATTGCCATTTCTCTCGCCGGCTGCGGCGAAGGTAAAGACAAAGCCGCCGCGCCCCAGGCGCCGACCCCGGCGGCCAGCACTGCCGCGCCAGCGGCGCCCGCCCCTGCCGGAAAAGTCGACGAAGCCGCCGCCAAGGCCGTGGTCGCGCACTACGCCGACATGGTGTTCGCGGTGTACAGCGATGCCGAATCCACCGCAAAAACCCTGCAAACCGCCATCGACGCGTTCCTCGCCAAGCCCAACGATGAAACCTTGAAAGCCGCGCGCACCGCCTGGATCGCCGCGCGCGTACCGTACTTGCAGAGCGAAGTGTTCCGTTTCGGCAACACCATCATCGACGACTGGGAAGGCCAGGTGAACGCATGGCCCCTGGACGAAGGCCTGATCGACTACGTCGACAAGTCCTACGAGCACGCCTTGGGTAACCCCGGCGCCACCGCCAACATCATCGCCAACACCCAGGTTCAGGTTGGCGAAGACAAGGTCGATGTGAAAGACATCACCCCGGAAAAACTCGCCAGCCTAAATGAGCTGGGCGGTTCCGAGGCCAACGTGGCCACCGGCTACCACGCCATCGAATTTCTGCTGTGGGGCCAGGACCTCAACGGCACCGGCCCAGGCGCTGGCAACCGCCCAGCCTCGGACTACCTGACCGGCGCCGGTGCTACCGGCGGCCACAACGAGCGTCGCCGTGCCTACCTGAGCGCGGTCACCCAATTGCTGGTCAGCGATCTGGAAGAAATGGTCGGCAACTGGAAACCCAACGTCGAAGACAACTACCGCGCCACGCTGGAAGCAGAACCGGCTACCGACGGCCTGCGCAAAATGCTGTTCGGCATGGGCAGCCTGTCCCTGGGCGAACTGGCTGGCGAGCGGATGAAAGTATCCCTGGAAGCCAACTCGCCGGAAGACGAGCAGGACTGCTTCAGCGACAACACCCACAACTCGCACTTCTATGACGCCAAGGGCATCCGTAACGTCTATCTGGGCGAGTACACCCGTGTGGACGGCACCAAGATGACCGGCGCCAGCCTGTCCTCCCTGGTGGCCAAGGCCGACCCGGCTGCCGATACCGCGTTGAAAGCGGACCTGGCGACCACCGAAGCGAAGATCCAGGTCATGGTCGACCACGCCAACAAGGGCGAGCACTACGATCAATTGATCGCCGCCGGTAACGACGCCGGTAACCAGATCGTGCGCGACGCCATCGCCGCCCTGGTCAAGCAAACCGGATCGATCGAAGCCGCAGCGGGCAAGCTGGGCATCAGCGACCTGAACCCGGATAGCGCCGATCACGAGTTCTGATCAGTGCCGAGTTGAAAGAGGCGACCTTCGGGTCGCCTTTTTTATAGCCACACAAAACCATGTGAGAGGGCGCTTGCCCCCGATGGCAGTGTGTCAGTGAGGGCGGTATCGGCTGCCTCACCGCCATCGGGGTTCATGCCCGCTCCCACATTTGAGTCACGGCGTTCCCGGCTACGCAGGTTTACATGCCCTGCACCCCAGGTAGAATGGCGCCTCTGCCCTATCTCGAGCGAACTTCATGGCGTTGCCGACCCTGCGCATCATCGGATTCATCATCGGCATCTTCCTGATCACCCTTGCGATCGCCATGGTCGTGCCCATGGCCACTCTGGTCATTTTCGAACGCACCAGCGACCTGCCCTCCTTTTTATGGGCCAGCCTGATCACGTTTGTCGCCGGCCTGGCGCTGGTTATCCCCGGTCGCCCCGAGCAGGTGCACCTGCGCCCGCGGGACATGTACCTGCTCACCGTCAGCAGTTGGCTGGTGGTGTGTGTGTTCGCCGCGTTGCCGTTTCTGCTGACCCAGCACATCAGTTATACCGACTCGTTTTTCGAAAGCATGTCCGGCATCACCGCCACCGGGTCCACGGTGCTGAGCGGTCTGGACAGTATGTCGCCGGGCATCCTGATGTGGCGCTCGCTGCTGCACTGGCTGGGGGGCATCGGGTTTATCGGCATGGCGGTAGCGATCCTGCCGCTGCTGCGCATTGGTGGCATGCGTCTGTTCCAGACCGAATCCTCGGACCGTTCGGAAAAGGTCATGCCGCGCTCGCACATGGTGGCGCGGCTGATCGTAGCCGCGTATGTGGGCATCACCATCCTCGGCAGCCTGGCGTTCTGGTGGGCCGGTATGGGCCTGTTCGACGCGATCAACCATGCGATGTCGGCGATTTCCACCGGTGGTTTCTCCACCTCCGATCAGTCCCTGGCCCACTGGGAGCAACCGGCGGTGCACTGGGTGGCGGTGGTGGTGATGATCCTCGGCAGCCTGCCGTTCACGTTGTACGTCGCCACGTTGCGCGGCAACCGTCGGGCGTTGATCAAGGATCAGCAGGTGCAAGGTCTGCTCGGCTTGCTGCTGGTGACCTGGCTGGTGCTCGGCACCTGGTACTGGTGGACCACCAATCTGCACTGGCTGGAGGCGCTGCGCCACGTTGCGCTGAACGTCACATCGGTAGTGACCACCACTGGTTTTGCACTGGGGGACTACAGTTTGTGGGGCAATTTCTCACTGATGCTGTTCTTCTACCTGGGGTTTATCGGCGGCTGTTCGGGCTCCACGGCGGGCGGGATCAAGATTTTTCGCTTTCAGGTCGCCTATATCCTGCTCAAGGCCAACTTGAACCAATTGATTCACCCACGCGCGGTGATCAAGCAGAAGTACAACGGCCACCGCCTCGACGAAGAGATCGTGCGCTCGATCCTGACCTTTTCGTTTTTCTTCGCCATCACCATCTGCGCCATCGCCCTGGCCCTGTCGCTGCTGGGCCTGGACTGGATGACCGCCCTGACCGGCGCCGCCAGCACCGTGTCCGGCGTCGGCCCGGGCCTGGGAGAGACCATTGGCCCGGCCGGCAACTTCGCCAGCCTGCCGGACGCGGCCAAGTGGATCCTGTCCCTGGGCATGCTGCTGGGCCGACTGGAGATCATCACAGTCTTTGTTCTGTGTATCCCGGCGTTCTGGCGTCACTGACCGTCGACGCGTCCTGCAACCGCGCCCGGTACTCGCCGGGCGTGGCATCGAACCAACGGCGAAACGCGCGAAAGAAATTACTCGGGTCGGCGAACCCCAACAGGTAGGCAATTTCCAGCAGGGTCATGCTCGGCTGCGCCAGGTATTGCTCAGCCAATTCGCGCCGTGTGTCGTCGAGCAAAGTTTGGAAACTGGTGCCCTCTTCCTGCAAACGCCGTTGCAAGGTGCGTTGGGACAGGTGCAGCGTCCGGGCCACGACCTCGCGCTTGGGCTCACCCTGCGGCAGCAAGCGGCAGAGCACCTGACGCGCCTTGTGGGTCACACGGCTTTCCGAGAAGCGCGCCAGGTATTCGCCGGCAAAGCGATCGTGCAGCAGCGCCATGGCTTCATTGGCCGTGGGCAGCGGTGTGTCCATATCGGCACGCTCGAAGATCAACGCGTCATAGGGCGCATTGAATTCCAGCGGCGCATGGAACGCCTGCTTGTAGGGCGCCAGGTCCAGCGGTGGTTCGCCTTGTAACAGGACTTTGCGCGGATGCAGGGTTCGCCCGGTCAACCAGCCGCATAGCGCTAGCGCACAGGCCAGGGAGGCTTCGGCGCTTTGTCGGGTTGGAGGCAGATGGTCGCCATGCACCGTCAGAATCAGCGCATAGCCTTCGGGTAACAGGCGGAAACTCAAGTCGGCACTTTCGGCAATGATGCGCTGATAGCGCACCAGCCGCATAAAGCCTTCGGCCAGGGTGTTGCTGGACATCAGCGCATAGCCAGCCACATGGAACGACGCCGGGCGCACCACTTTGCCCATGTTCAAGCCAATCGCCGGGTTGCCTGACAGCTCAACCGCGCGCTGCCACAGCCGGGTCATGGAGTCCTGCGGGAAGCGCGCGTCGGGATCGCTCAAGGCGGCGTAGTCCAAACCCAGTTGCTTGAACAGGGCTTGGCAATCGAGGCCGTCCATTTCCAATGCCTTGACTATCCCCATCGCCCAGCTTGCAGAAGTTGTTCGTTCGCTCATGGCGTCTTCTTAATTAAGCAGGCTCAACGCCAGCCAGGAAGGCAAGGATACTAAAGTGGCATCTATTGTCACTGGCTGTTACCAGTGATCACTCTAGACTCAAATAAGCTCCCCGCCGAACATCTGTTGGGCGGCATAACAATCAAAGGGCCGGTCACCGTGGAAAATACCAAGCGATTCAGCAGCTTCGCCGAGTTCTACCCGTACTACTTGCAGGAACACGGAAACAGCACCTGTCGCCGCCTGCACTTTATCGGCACCACGCTGGTGATTGCCATCCTGGCGTATGCCATTGGCCGAGGTTCACTTGGCTTGCTGCTGGCGGTGCCGATCGCCGGCTACGGGTTTGCCTGGGTTGGCCACTTCTTCTTCGAAAAGAACCGTCCGGCGACGTTTCAGCACCCGTTCTACAGCCTGCTGGGGGATTTTGTGATGTACCGCGACATGATTCTGGGCAAGGTGCCGTTCTAGGTCATGTGGATATAAAAATCTTTTTGTCATTTACAGTGCTGTATCCTGCGAAAGCTTTTTGAAAGCGCGGAATCACCTGCGATTGAAAAAAACAGACTTTGCGAGGAGCGACGACAATGCACGAGATCCCTAATCTCCCCTTCCCAAGCCTGCACGAAACTGAGCAGCCAACCCCGCAACAGGCCAGCGACAAGCAGCCTGAGGCCAAAGAAGCCAAACCAGTCGACAGCGAACGCCACGACTGACGCCGTACCAGACCGTGTGGAAAGCGCACCATCGAGCGCTTTCCACACTGCCTGAAGCCAAGAGATTTTCCTATGACCGACACCCTCCCCGACAACCCGGACACAGCCATCCTCGATGCGGCCTTGCAGATGGTCGAGGTGTGGAATCGCCTGAGCGCCGATAAGCAAGCCATGCTGCTCAAGCGTTTCGGCACCCAGGAAAACGCCCTGGCCGCTCTGGTGACCACGCAATTGCTGAGCCCTGCCCAAGCCTGAGCTTTTTGAACTGAGCTTTTTGTGGATTGCCGCCCTGCGCGGGCCAAACCACCGGTATCATTAGCAGCCTATCTTTACCTGCTGCGAATGTGGACCCTTCCCATGCCCGATACCCAGCGCCCCATGGCGGTCACGCTGCAAGTTGTTTCCATCGTCTTATTCACCTTTATCGGTTACCTGAATATCGGCATTCCCCTGGCCGTATTGCCAGGCTATGTGCACAGCGAACTGGGGTTTGGCGCGGTGATCGCCGGGCTGGTGATCAGCGTGCAATACCTGGCCACATTGCTGAGCCGCCCGTACGCCGGGCGCATCATCGATAACCTGGGCAGCAAGCGCGCCGTGCTGATCGGCCTGACGGGCTGCGGCCTGAGCGGTGTGTTCATGCTACTGGCGGCGTGGTTTTCCAGCCTGCCGGCGCTGAGCCTGGGCAGCCTGCTGATTGGCCGCCTGGTGCTGGGCAGCGCTGAGAGCCTGGTGGGTTCGGGCGCCATCGGTTGGGGCATCGGCCGCGTAGGCGCGGCCAACACCGCCAAAGTCATCTCGTGGAACGGTATCGCCAGCTATGGCGCGCTGGCCGTCGGCGCGCCGTTGGGGGTGCTGCTGGTCAGCCATCTGGGGCTGTGGAGCATGGGGGTGAGCATCATCCTGCTGGCCGCCGTGGGGCTGTTGCTGGCGTGGAACAAAGTCGCGGCGCCGATTGTGAGCGGTGTGCGTCTGCCATTTATGAATGTGTTGGGGCGCGTGCTGCCTCACGGCTGCGCGCTGGCCCTGGGCTCTATCGGCTTTGGCACTATCGCCACGTTCATCACCTTGTATTACACCACCCAGCACTGGGATAACGCGGTGTGGGCCTTGAGCCTGTTCGGTGCCAGCTTTATCGGGGCGCGCCTGTTGTTTGGCAACCTGATCAACCGCATCGGCGGCTTTCGCGTAGCAATCGCCTGCCTGTCGGTGGAGATCCTCGGTCTACTGTTGCTGTGGCTGGCCCCGGACGCCAACCTGGCCCTGGCGGGTGCGGCGTTGAGCGGCTTCGGGTTTTCCCTGGTGTTTCCGGCGCTGGGGGTGGAGGCGGTCAACCTGGTGCCGGCCTCCAGCCGTGGTTCGGCGGTGGGGGCTTATTCGTTGTTCATCGACTTATCATTGGGCGTCACCGGCCCGCTGGCCGGCGCCGTGGCGGCGGGCTTCGGCTTTGCCTCGATCTTTCTGTTCGCCGCCCTCGCCGCCCTCGGTGGCTTGCTGCTAAGCCTGTACTTGTACCGTCAGGCGCCCAAAGCCCGCGAAGCACGCGACGCCTAGAAATCGACCTTGCCGCGCCCGGCCTTGATGCTGCCGCGCTTGGTCTTGGATTCCAGGCGACGCTTCTTCGAACCCAGGGTCGGCTTGGTCGGGCGACGCTTCTTCTCCACCTTGGTGGCGCTCTGGATCAATTCCACCAGCCGCGCCAGCGCATCGGCGCGATTCTGCTCTTGGGTCCGATACGACTGAGCCTTGAGCACCAGCACACCGTCGCTGGTGATGCGACTGTCACGCAGCGCCAGCAGCCGCTCTTTGTAGAACTCCGGCAGCGACGACGCAGGGATATCGAATCGCAGGTGCACCGCGCTCGACACCTTATTGACGTTCTGCCCGCCAGCACCCTGGGCGCGGATGGCAGTCAACTCGATTTCGGCATCGGGCAGATGGACGTTGTTGGAAATCACCAGCATGGGCAATGGCTTCCTCTGGGGGGCGGCCAAGGATACGCGAATGCGCTCAGCCTATGCCCTAAAACGACAAACCCGGCGCGTGGCCGGGTTTGCTCGACTGCAGAAAATCCTTACTTCAGCGCAGACGCGACCAAGTCCAGACGCTGCTGCGCACTGCGTTTGTTCTTGATCCAATAACACACGGCCATAAATGCCACCCACACCGGGATCGCATACACCGACACCTGGATGCCCGGAATCATCAGCATGACCACCAGGATAAACACCACGAACGCCAGGCAGATGTAATTACCGTACGGGTACCATAGCGCCTTGAACAACGGCACCTGGCCGGTGCGGTTCATGTGTTGGCGGAATTTGAAGTGGGAAAAGCTGATCATCGCCCAGTTGATCACCAGCGTGGCCACCACCAACGACATCAACAGTTCCAACGCGTGCTGCGGGATCAGGTAGTTCATCAGCACCGCCACCAGGGTGATCGCCGCCGAGGCGAGGATCGAACGTACCGGCACGCCGCGCTTATCGATCTTGGCCAGCGCCCGCGGGGCATCGCCCTGTTCGGCCATGCCCAGCAGCATGCGGCTGTTGCAGTACGTGCCGCTGTTGTACACCGACAGCGCCGCCGTCAACACCACGAAGTTGAGGATGTGTGCCGCGGTGTTGCTGCCCAGCATCGAGAACACCTGCACGAACGGGCTACCGCTGTAGGCATCGCCGGACGCGTTGAGGGTCGTCAATAGGCTGTCCCAGGGCGTCAGCGACAACAGCACCACCAGGGCGCCGATGTAGAAAATCAGGATGCGGTAGATCACCTGATTGATCGCCTTGGGGATCACGGTACGCGGCTGATCGGCTTCGGCAGCGGTAAAACCGAGCATTTCCAGGCCGCCAAACGAGAACATGATGATCGCCATGGCCATCACCAAGCCGCCGACACCGTGGGGGAAGAAGCCGCCGTGGTCCCACAGGTTGCTCACCGACGCCTGCGGGCCGCCGCTGCCGCTGACCAACAAGTAGCTGCCCAGGGCAATCATGCCGACAATCGCCACCACTTTGATGATGGCAAACCAGAACTCGGCTTCGCCGAACACTTTGACGTTGGCCAGGTTGATCACATTGATCAGCACGAAGAAGGCCGCCGCAGAGACCCAGGTCGGGATCTCCGGCCACCAGTAGTGCACGTACTTGCCGACAGCCGTCAGCTCCGACATGCCAACCAGAATGTACAGAATCCAGCAGTTCCAGCCCGACAGGAAGCCGGCGAAACCGCCCCAGTACTTGTGAGCAAAATGACTGAAGGAACCGGCAACCGGCTCTTCGACGATCATTTCGCCAAGCTGGCGCATGATCATGAAGGCAATGAAGCCGCAGATGGCATAACCCAGGATCATCGACGGGCCGGCGGACTTGAGCACGCCGGCCGAGCCCAGGAACAAGCCGGTGCCGATGGCGCCACCGAGGGCGATCAACTGGATATGACGGTTTTTCAGGCCACGTTTCAGTTCGCCTGAAGAGGAATCGGGTCCACTCATGGAAAGGGTCTCACGCAAGGTTTGATGATGTTGAATGCACGTTGCTGTCTTGAATCTCTGCTCAAGCAGCGCCGCTCAAACCCCAGCGCAGGCACCAGGAATACAGCGTCTTTCTAAGGGTCATGCGTCACCTGTTTGTTTTTATCTGTGACGAAATCGAACCCGTCCGGCTCGTGGCCGGGCGGAGTGATCGGGGTGGCTAACCCCAGGTTTTGGCCTTTTGCGCAGGTACGCAAAGGGGGGTCACAGTAAAACGCGCGCATTGTACACCGCTCGACAGCCTGGGGCGGCCATTGCAGCGGGCGTGCGACGATCTGTCAGGCATTCCTTACAGCGCCGAATAACTCAATAATGCCGCGAACAAGTCGTAAATTAATCGTTACAGCGCGGAAAATCCTCGTTACAGCTGTAACTCACGGGAAAATTGACGCTCAGAAATTTCCTTCATGATGGCCATCCCCAGTGTCTTGAATTTCCTCGGAAAAAAATTCGCACAAAAAATCAGAACAAAAAATCCAAATGAGACCGTGTCAATAAAAATTTTGCATTCTGAAACCCCCTCACCTAGGTTTCCCACTTGCCCAGCGAGACCGCTGGCAAGTCGTTCTCAAACAACGTCCTCTAGGAGATACACCATGCAAGTACTGGAAAACGACCTGGAAACCGAACTGCAACTCGACGATTGGTTTGAAGCGCCGACCCATGAGGCCGCCGTAGAAATGATGCAAGCCGATGCCGTTGTGCCGTTTGGCACCGCGATGTGGCCTTTCTAACCCACGACAGGCATCCAGCGGGTGCTGTGCACGGCGCCCGCTCCCTTACCCAAGACACACAAGGACATCCGTCATGGACAAGGCCCGCGCCGTCGAACATTTCCTCTACTACCTGGCTCATCATCCGGCCCTCAACGGCCTGAGCTGCCCGACCGTGCTACTGGGCCATACCGAGCGCTACGACGCTATCGCCCGCGCCATTACCCAAGGCAGCGCCGGTCGCTTCAATTTCCAAGTACAGCGCCTGGACCTGACCGCCAGCGATGCCATGGCCCAGACCATCGAAGCCTGCGACCTGTACCTGTTCCTCTACGATTCCTCCACGCTGCCCAACCCACGCGCCGAAGGCCCGGACTTTATCCGCGCCCTGCAAGCGGTGATGGCCGAACACTGGAAGAAGTCCCTGCTGTTCAAGGATTACGGCGACTATTTTTACGATACGTTCAGCGTCGAGCCACAACGCATCGCCGACCTCAACGCCACGCTGATCCGACGCATGGGCCAGGCCACGGTGCTGAGCTTCACCGACAAGCACGGCTCACGCCTTCAGGCGCCCCTGAGCAGCATCAAGAAGTGGACGAATATCAACGGCGTCGGCAACCACGACCTGGCTCCCGGCGAGATCGCCACCCACAGTGAAGCGATTAGTGGTCAGGTGCGGTTTGTCGGCACATTCCTCAGCACCATCCCCTTCGCGCGTAAATACGGCGTGCTGCAATCACCGCTGGAGCTGTGGATCGAGAATTCGACCATCTGCAGCGTGGCCAGCGACGTGCCGGGGCTGGCCGATGACTTCAACAAATACCTCAACGCCAACCCGTCCAACCGCCGTGTGGAGGAACTGGGCATCGGCACCAATGAAGGGGTCAAGGATTTATACGCACGCAATGCCGGCTTCGAGGAGCGTCATTGCGGTTTGCATCTAGGCTTGGGGGGCGGGCAGAAAGGCAGTCATCACCTGGACTTGATCTTTGCCAGTGGGGTGTTGGCGTTGGATGACAAGCCCGTGTTCGATGGCAGGTTTGCGTTCTAGCGCCAGCTACCAGTCGCAAGCCACAAACAAAAAAAAGCGCCAACCCGTGAGGGCTAGCGCTTTTTCTTACAGCTTGCAGCTAAAAACTTACCACTGCTCTTAAGGCTTCTTGCGACCAAACCCTGGACGCTGACCGGAACCGGCTGGAGCGCCACGGCGCTTGCCCGATGGCTCGTCCGCGACCAGTTTCGGGCCAGGGCGTTTGTTCGCCGCCGGCTTGGCTGGGCGCTTGGTGCTGGCGCTGTCGGCCGGGCGATCGGCTTCACCCCGGTTGCTGCGGCCACCGATCGGTGCAGGTCGCGGAGCGCGTGGCGCACGTTCGCCTTCCTGACGCGACGGCGCGGTCGGGCGACGCTCGCCTTCGATGTGCGGTTCGCGGGAGATACGCCCGCCAGTCGCAGGTGCATTCAGGGCCGGGCGCAGGGTGCGGGCAACGCGTTCGGTACGGGCTACCGGGCGCGACGATTTACGCTGCATCCGCTCAAGCTTGTCTTTGCTCTTGGCGTTCATCTGCGGCATCGCCACCGGGGTCAGGCCCACTTCGGCACTGAGGATGTCGACTTCGTACTGGCTCATTTCGCGCCAGCGCCCCATCGGCAGGTCGGAATTCAGGAACACCGGGCCGAAACGCACGCGCTTGAGGCGGCTGACCACCAGGCCCTGGGATTCCCACAGACGGCGCACTTCACGGTTACGGCCTTCCATCACCACGCAGTGGTACCAGTGGTTGAAGCCTTCGCCACCCGGTGCCTGCTTGATGTCGGTGAACTTGGCGGGGCCGTCTTCCAGCACCACACCGGCCTTGAGGCGTTCGATCATCTCGTCGTCGACTTCGCCACGTACACGCACGGCGTATTCGCGGTCCATCTCGTAGGACGGGTGCATCAGACGGTTGGCCAGCTCGCCGTCGGTGGTGAACATCAGCAGGCCGGTGGTGTTGATGTCGAGACGACCGATATTGATCCAGCGGCCTTCTTTCGGCTTAGGCATCTTGTCGAACACGGTCGGACGGCCTTCCGGGTCGTCACGGGTGCAAATTTCGCCATCGGGCTTGTTGTACATGATCACGCGGCGCACCGATTCGGCGGCCTCTTCGCGCTTGATGACCTTGCCATCGATGGTGATTGCATCATGCAGATCGACGCGCTGGCCAAGGGTGGCTTCCACGCCATTGACCTTGATGCGCTTCTGGGTGATCCAGGCTTCGACGTCGCGGCGCGAGCCCACGCCGATACGCGCCAGCACCTTTTGCAGCTTTTCGCCTGCTGGGCCGATTTCCTGGCTGTCGTTCTGGTCTTTATCGTTCATCTTAAGCACCTCCCGGTGGGTCGATTCAGGCGTGGCCTGAAGAGTGTTGAAAGCGGGGCTTTGGCCGAATAGCTCGGCAAAGGGTCGCGAATCATACGCGCATGGCGCGCGTTGCGCATCAGAGAGTAGTCGATAAGCGCCAGGTCATTGATTTTTCCGCCGACCGGTGATGCCCAAAGCACCGCTGAACCCTTGTGGAAGGGGGCAAGCCCCCTCCTACATTGGACTGCGTCAGTCTTCGAACTGGCGGCGTTCGTTCTCGATGGCTTCGGCCAGGGCCCGGGCTTCGTCTTCTTCGTCGCTCAAGGGCGGTTGTTCAAGGGCGGCGACGGCGGCCAGGAGTTTTTCGCGGGCTTCGGCAACGCCGAGGATATCGTCCTCAGGTTCAGGTTCGACCTCCACGCTGACCGGGGCTTCGGGCTCGGCCTCACCATCGCGCAGCAAGTCATCGAAGTCGGTCTTGATGCCCTGCTCCATGTCGTCCAGTTCCAGCAACAGGGTGTGGAAACTGGTCTCGTCCTTCGGCTCCTCCGGCTCGGCGCTGGCGTCCGCCAGTTCCTGCAACCCCGTCGGAACCGGCGCGTCGTCGAAATCGAGTACCGGTTCGGCCTCCATTTCGCGCAATTCGGCGAGTGGCGGCAGGTCGTCGAGGTTTTTCAGGTTGAAGTGGTCGAGGAACACTTTGGTGGTGGCGAACATCGCCGGTTTGCCCGGCACGTCGCGGTAGCCGACGATGCGAATCCACTCACGCTCCAGCAGCGTCTTGACGATATGGCTGTTGACCGCCACGCCACGCACATCCTCGATCTCGCCCCGGGTGATCGGCTGGCGATAGGCAATCAATGCCATGGTCTCCAGCATCGCCCGCGAATAGCGCTGCGGACGTTCTTCCCACAAACGCCCCACCCAAGGGGAAAATTTCTCACGGATCTGCAAGCGATAACCCGACGCTACTTCGCGCAGTTCAAAGGCACGGCCGTCGCAGGATTTACGCAGGATCTCCAGGGCCTTCTTGAACACCGGCGGCTCGGGACGCTCGGCCTCTTCAAACAGCTCAAACAGGCGCTCCAGGGACTGCGGCTTACCCGAGGCCAGAAGAAAAGCCTCCAGCAAGGGGGCCAGTTCGCGAGGTTCAGTCAGATTCATGGTGTCAGCTCTTTATTCGGCTCGCGCCCGCACGTGGATAGCCGCAAAAGGCTCATTCTGGACCAGCTCGACCAAGGATTCCTTGACCAGTTCGAGGATCGCCATAAACGTCACCACCACACCCAGGCGCCCTTCTTCGGCGGTAAACAGCTCGACAAACGGCACAAACCCGCCGCCCTTGAGGCGCTCCAGCACATCGCTCATGCGCTCGCGGGTGGACAGCGCTTCGCGGCTGACCTGGTGGCTTTCAAACATATCGCCCCGGCGCAGCACCTCGGCCATGGACATCAGCAATTCTTCCAGGCTCACGTCCGGCAGCAACTTGCGCGCGCGGGCCTCGGGGGCGTCGAGCTTGGGCACCACCACATCACGACCGACGCGGCTCAAGCCGTCGATGCCCTCGGCGGCGGCCTTGAAGCGCTCGTACTCCTGCAGGCGTCGGATCAGTTCGGCGCGCGGGTCATCCTCTTCGGCCTCCACCGTCTCCGAGCGCGGCAACAGCATGCGCGATTTGATCTCGGCGAGCATGGCCGCCATCACCAGATACTCGGCGGCCAGCTCCAGACGCACCGACTGCATCAGCTCGACATAGCCCATGTACTGGCGGGTGATTTCCGCCACGGGGATGTCGAGGATATTGATGTTCTGTTTACGGATCAGGTACAGCAGCAAGTCCAGCGGGCCTTCGAATGCTTCCAGGAACACTTCCAGCGCATCCGGCGGGATGTACAGGTCCAGCGGCATTTCCATGACCGCCTGGCCGTAGACCATGGCGAACGGCAGTTCCTGCTGGGCGCCTGCCTGGGGATCGACGGATTCCACAGCCGACATTCAGGCCTCGGCCATAAAGGGCGCGGGGTCGCCGCAACCGACGCGGATCACTTCCGGCTCGCCATCGGCCAGATTGATCACGGTGGACGCCTTGGCGCCGCCGAAACCGCCGTCGATGATCAGGTCCACCTGTTTTTCCAAGAGCTGACGCATCTCGTACGGATCTTCCAGCGGCTCGGTCTCGCCGGGCATGATCAGCGACACACTCATCAGGGGCTCACCCAGCTCGGCCAACAGCGCCAGGGCAATCGGATGCTCCGGCACGCGCAGGCCGATGGTGCGCTTCTTGGGGTGCAGCAGCAGGCGCGGCACTTCGCGGGTGGCGTTGAGAATAAAGGTGTAAGGCCCCGGCGTGTGGGCCTTGAGCAGGCGGAAGGTGCCGGTATCGACCTTGGCGAACAGCCCCAATTGGGACAAGTCGCTGCAGATCAGCGCAAAGTTGTGTTTGTCGTCCAACTGACGCAAACGTCTGACCCGTTCGACCGCGCCTTTATCGCCGATCTGACAACCGATGGCGTAGGACGAATCGGTGGGGTAGATGACCACGCCGCCGGCGCGAATAATCTCCACGGCCTGTTTAATCAGGCGTGGCTGGGGGTTTTCAGGATGAATCTGGAAGAATTGACTCACGTGCTCTACCTGTTCAGACGGTGGCAATAATGGGGTCATGCTTGAATCGCCCCCACAAGAGCGGCAAATCTTCCGGGACCGGACGATACTCGCCGATCTCGGACCAGCCGCCTGGGCCATGAAAGTCACTGCCGGCACTGACCAGCAGACCAAATTCGCGGGCAAGAATCGCCAGACTGCCAACCTGCTCGGCGGGTTGATGCCCGTTGACCACTTCGATAGCGTGGCCTCCCGCTCCAATATAGTCGCCGATCAGCTTGCGACGTTTGCTGCGGGTGAAATCGTAATGCCAGGGATGCGCCAGGCTGACCCAGGCCCCGGAGGCCCGCAGGGTCTCGACGGTGTCCTCCAGGCTCGGCCAGTGTTGCTTGACGTCACCCAGCTTGCCGGCGCCCAGCCATTTGCGAAAAGCTTCGGCACGGTCCCGCACGAATCCTTGGCGCACCATCCAGTCGGCAAAATGCGGACGGGCTGGCGCGTTGCCGCTGTCGCCCAGTTCCTGCTGGATAGCCCGCGCGCCGTCGAGGGCGTTGGGCATGCCTTTAAGGCCAAGCTTGCGGCTTATTTCTTCGGACCGCAGCCAACGCCCATCGTGCAAATCGGCGATGGCCCGGACCAGCGGCGCGGCATTCTGGTCGAAACCGTAGCCCAGTACATGAATAGTGGCGCCGCCCCAGGTGCAGGACAACTCCACACCGTTGACCAGCTGCATGCCCAGGGCCTGGGCCGCCGCGCGGGCTTCGTCCAGGCCTTCTAGGGTGTCGTGGTCGGTCAACGCCAGGACTCGCACGCCGTGTTCAAACGCTCGCGCAACCAGTGCCGCGGGCGCCAGGGCGCCGTCGGAGGCTGTGCTGTGGCAGTGCAAATCAACATTCACGGGGGGTTGTAACCTCAAGTCAGCTGGCGCTTTCGCTACCAAGGATGTTTGTTATTATGCCGACACATCCAGCTTCTGGCTCTTACTGTGAAACAATTCATCGACTTCATCCCGCTGTTGCTGTTTTTCATCGTTTACAAACTCGACCCCAGGGTCATCGATATCGCCGGCCATGAGCTGACCGTCGGAGGCATCTACAGCGCCACCGCAGTGCTGATCATCAGCTCTATCGTGGTCTATGGCGCCCTCTTCATCTCCCAGCGCAAACTGGAAAAAAGCCAATGGCTGACCCTGGTCGCGTGCCTGGTCTTCGGCAGCCTGACCCTGGCCTTCCACAGCGAAACCTTCCTTAAATGGAAAGCCCCGGTGGTGAACTGGCTGTTCGCCCTGGCATTCATCGGTAGCCATTTCATCGGTGATCGCCTGTTGATCAAGCGGATCATGGGCCATGCGCTGACTTTGCCGGAGCCGGTCTGGACCCGCTTGAACGTGGCGTGGATCGCGTTTTTTATCTTTTGCGGGGCCGCCAACCTGTTTGTGGCCTTTACCTTTCAAGACTACTGGGTCGACTTCAAAGTGTTCGGTAGCCTGGGCATGACCGTGTTGTTCCTGATCGGTCAAGGTATCTACCTGTCGCGCCACCTGCATGACACCGACCCCACCACGCCGAAGACCGAGGACTGACATGCTCTACGCCATCATTGCCACCGATGTTGCCCACTCCCTGGATAAGCGCATGTCCGTGCGCCCGGCGCACGTCGAACGCCTCAAGCAGCTGCAGGCCGAAGGCCGCATCGTGCTGGCCGGGCCGCACCCTGCCGTCGAGAGCGATGACCCGGGCGAGGCTGGTTTCACCGGCAGCCTGATCGTCGCCGAATTTCCATCTTTGGCTGAAGCCAAAGCCTGGGCCGACGCCGATCCGTACGTGGCAGCAGGCGTCTACGCCAACGTGGTGATCAAACCGTTCAAGCAAGTCCTGCCTTAACCCGCAGGCGTGCCGAACCTATTGCGTTCGGCACACTCCTAATGGCTCATTATTCCCGGTAACCTGCCGACAACCTTCTGAATATTCGTGTGGAATCAGGAGTTCCGATGCGCTTACGTCAGTTGTGTCTGTTGGCAGTGTTAATGATCGGGGCTACGGCCCACGCTGAAGAACCCTCGAACACCGGCAGCTCCACGCCCCTGTCCTTGAGTGCCGGCGCCCAGATCACCGAGTTGCAGCAACGCTTGAAAGACAGCGAACGGCAACGTGAAGAACTGAGCAAGCAACTGCAAAGCGCGGATGCGACCCGCGAGAGCGCCCAATTGAGTCGCCTTCGCCAAGAGAACCAACGCCTGGCCCAGCAACTCAAAGACGCACAGGGCGGCGGCTTGACCCGATGGCTGACCGAGCAACAGCAGTGGTTCGTCACCGGTGGCGCCGTTGCTTTGATTGCCCTGTTGTGTGGGATCTTCGCCAGCGGGGGGCACCGTCGCCGTCGACAATGGCTAAATTGAGTGAGTCATGAGCGAGCTGTTACTGATAGATGATGACCAGGAGCTCTGCGAGCTGCTGACCAGTTGGTTGAGCCAGGAAGGTTTCCAGGTGCGTGCCTGTCACGATGGCCTGAGTGCGCGCAAGGCCCTGGCCGACAGTGCCCCCGCCGCCGTGGTGCTGGACGTGATGCTGCCCGACGGCAGCGGCCTGGAGTTACTCAAGCAGTTACGCACCGACCACCCGGAATTGCCCGTGCTGATGCTCTCGGCGCGCGGCGAACCGCTGGATCGCATCCTCGGCCTGGAGCTGGGCGCTGACGATTACCTGGCCAAACCTTGCGATCCTCGGGAATTGACCGCACGCCTGCGCGCCGTGCTGCGCCGTAGTCACCCGACGGCCGTATCGACCCAGCTCGAACTGGGAGATCTGTGTTTCAGCCCGGTGCGCGGCGTGGTCAGCATCGATGAACAGGAATTCGCCCTTACTGTCTCCGAAAGCCGCCTGCTCGAAGCCCTGCTGCGTCAGCCCGGCGAGCCACTGGACAAACAGGAACTGGCGCAAATCGCCCTGGGTCGCAAGCTGACCCTATACGACCGTAGCTTGGATATGCACGTCAGCAACCTGCGCAAAAAGATCGGCCCCCACCCCGATGGCCGGCCCCGGATCGTGGCGCTGCGTAGTCGTGGCTATTACTACAGCCTCTGACCTGGCTGCCGGGTTTTGTCAGCGCCGGACAAAACCCTCTTTACCGAAGCTTTACTCACACCTGACCGCCGCTGACCTTGATCTGCGTAACCTACTCACATCCGGACTCACCGGAATAGAGACAGGAGAATCACCATGCGCAAGACCCTTATCGCTTTGATGTTCGCCGCAGCCCTGCCCACCGTCGCCATGGCCATGCCAGAAGGCCCGACCCCAGGCCCAATGGGCGGCCCTGAAGGCCATATGATGGGTGGCCCAGGTCACGGCGAACACGGTCCGCGCGGCAAAGGCGGCCCGTTCAGCCAACTGGACCTGAGCAAAGAACAGCGCGAGCAGATCGGCAAACTAATGGGCGACCAATGGCACGCTCGCAAGGATCTGGTCAAAAAGTACCTGGACAAACTGCCGCCTGCCGAGCAGAAAGCCATGCAGGATGAAATCGCCGCCGGCCGCCAGAAAACCCAGGCGGATATCCGCGCAGTACTTAAGCCGGACCAGCAGAAGAAGTACGACGAGATCGTCAAGAAGCAAGCCGAGCGTCGTGCCGAGTGGCAGCAGTTCCAGGCGTGGAAAGCCCAACAGCCGCAAAAAGCGCAATAATGCGTCCGCGTTAATCCCCCAGCCCAGTGGCCAACGCCACTGGGCTTTTCCTGTTTGAGGGTGTCCTGTGCGTTCATTGTTCTGGCGAATCCTGGCAAGTTTCTGGCTAGCCATCGCCCTGGTTGCCGGCTTGTCGATCCTGCTGGGGCATATGCTCAATCAAGATGCGTGGATTCTGAGTCGCCATCCCGGCCTGAGTAACCTGGCTCAAGAGTGGACCCAACTCTACGAAGCCCAGGGCGAGGACGCGGCTCAAGACTTGCTGCAACAGCGCAAGCGTCAGTACCACATTGACGTCCAAGTGCTGAATGAAAGCGGTGAACCTGTGGTGCGCGGCACCTTCCCACGCCGTGCGGCCGCGTTTGAAGCGCGCCAGAACGACAACAAGGACAGCCACCTGCCCTGGCGCCGACTGACCGCCGAATACACCAGCGAAAAAACCGGCGACACCTACCTGCTGATCTATCGTATCCCCCACCCGGAACTCGATGCCTGGCACCGCAGCAGCCTGGCCTGGCCCTTGAGCGCGCTGGCTATCGCCCTGGTGGTGCTGACGCTGTTCAGCCTGTTCGTCACCTTGTCCATCACCCGCCCGCTCAGCCGCCTGCGCGGCGCAGTGCATGACCTGGGCCAGGCCACCTACCAGCAGAACAGTCTGGCGCGCCTGGCCAATCGGCGTGACGAGTTCGGCGTACTGGCTACCGACTTCAACCGCATGGGCGCCCGCCTGCAAAGCTTGATCGGCAGCCAGCGCCAGTTGCTGCGCGACGTGTCCCACGAACTGCGCTCGCCTCTGGCGCGTCTGCGCATCGCTCTAGCCCTGGCCGAACGCGCCAGCCCCGATGAACGGGAACGACTCTGGCCACGCCTGACCCGCGAATGCGACCGTCTGGAGGCGCTGATCAGCGAGATCTTGGTACTGGCCCGCGTTGACGCCGACAACGCCAGCGCTGAGGAGGTGGACCTCAACCCCTTGCTCAAAACCTTGCAAAAAGACGCCCAGCTCAGCGCGCCGGACCAAGTGGTGCACCTGAGCGCCGACACCGACCTGCACCTCAAGGGCTGGCCGACCATGATCGAACGGGCGGTGGATAACCTGCTGCGCAATGCCCAGCGCTTCAACCCACCGGGCCAGCCCATCGAGTTGCAAGCCCAGCGTCAGGGTGAACGCATTGTGATCAGCGTGCGCGACCACGGCCCCGGCGTCGATGCCGAACACTTGAGCCAACTGGGCGAGCCGTTTTACCGCGCGCCGGGCCAGACCGCCCAAGGTCACGGCCTGGGCCTGGCGATTGCCCGGCGCGCAGCGGAACGCCACGGCGGCAGCCTAAGCCTGGCCAACCATCCAAGTGGCGGTTTCATCGCCAGCCTCGACCTGCCGTTGCAACCCGGGGTTGTCACTCCCGCCGGCTGATCTTCTATAGTGGCTCTTCTCAAAAAGGAGGGCCTTTGATGACTGATCTGCTGACTCCCATCCAAGCCGCACTCGATCTGCCGCAAACACCGCTGCCTCTGACGGGTGCCGGCGCCCTGCCCTCGGCCTTTGCCGTGACCGATCTGGCCTGCGCCAGCATCGGCGCCGCCGGCCAGGCCGTGGCTGAGCTGATCCGGCAACAGACCGAACGCTTGCCCGCTGTCAGCGTGGACCGACGTTTGGCGTCCTGGTGGTTCTCCTCCTCGATCCGCCCGCTGGGCTGGCAAGTGCCGCCGCTGTGGGACCCGGTAGCCGGCGACTACGCCAGCGCCGACGGCTGGATTCGCCTGCACACCAACGCCCCCCATCACCGCGCCGCCGCCGAGCAGGTGCTGGGTAAAGTCCGTGATCGCACAGAGATGGCCAACAAAGTCGCGGCGTGGAAGGCCGCCGATCTGGAACAGGCGGTTGTGGAGGCCGGCGGTTGTGCCGCGCAGATGCGTGCTTGGCCGGCCTGGCAGCAACATCCCCAAGGCCTGGCAGTGAATGCCGAGGCCCTCGTGCAGCGCCAGACCTTCACAACCACCATCAATAAACCCTGGACTGGCTCGGTGGCACGGCCACTGGCCGGGCTCAGGGTGCTGGACCTGACCCGCGTGCTGGCTGGCCCCGTGGCCAGTCGTTTTCTGGCCGGGCTGGGCGCGGATGTGCTGCGCATCGACTCGCCGACCTGGGACGAGCCGGGTGTGGTGCCGGAAATGACCCTGGGCAAGCGTTGCGCTCGGCTGGATTTGAAAACCCACGAAGGCCGGCAGCGGTTCGAAGCCTTGCTCAAGGACGCCGACCTCCTGTTCCACGGTTATCGCGCCGACGCCCTTGAACACTTGGGCTATAACGCCGAAGGCTTGCAACGCATCGCCCCCGGTCTGATCGACGTCAGCCTCAATGCCTACGGCTGGAGCGGCCCATGGCGCAACCGCAGAGGGTTCGACAGCCTGGTGCAAATGAGCAGCGGCATCGCCGAGGCGGGCATGGCCTGGCAGCAGGCCGACAAACCGGTGCCGCTTCCCTTGCAGGCGCTGGACCATGCCACCGGTTACCTGATGGCCGCCAGCGCGCTACAAGCCTTGAGCGAACGCTTGAAGTCCGGCCGGGGTGGATCGGCGCGCTTGTCCCTGGCGCGCACGGCGAAACTGTTGGTAGACGCCGGGCAGGCGCCGCAGCAACCGGCGCTGAGGCCCGAGGAGCCTGACGATCAAGGGCTGCTGGTTGAACAAACCGCCTGGGGCCCGGCGCATCGGCTGCTGCCCCCCGTCAGCATCAACGGCACACCGTTGCAGTGGGATCTGCCGGCCGGAGAACTGGGTTCACATCGGCCACAGTGGTGATCGTCTGCCCTTGTTGAGATGCCGATAGGGCTGCGCCGCGCTGCTCACTGTCACAACGACAGTACCCCGCTGTATAACCCATAGGCTGCCAGCCCCGCGCCGGCAATCACGCAGCTGAAAATGCCTTTTTCCACATGGGTGAACAACGGCAGGCCCTGTTCGCGCTTGGCCAGGGCGAACAGGATCACACCCGGCGCATACAGCAGCGCCGATAAGAGCAAGTACTTCAACCCGCCGGCGTACAGCAGCCACACCGCGTAGCCGAGGGCGACCAGGCCGATAAGCAAGTCTTTGAGACGCTGGCGGTGGGCGCCTTCGTAGGTCTCGCCGCGCCCGCTCAACAACACCGCATACGCCGCCGACCACAGGTAAGGCACCAGAATCATCGACGACGCCAAGTAGATCAGCTTGGTGTAGGTGCTGTGGGAAAACAGGGTGATCACCAGGAACGCCTGGATCATCAGATTGGTCAGCCACAGCGCGTTGACCGGCACCTGGTTGGCGTTTTCCTTTTTCAGGAAGGCCGGCATGGTCTTGTCATGGGCGGTGGCGTAGAGAATTTCCGCGCACAACAAGGCCCACGACAGCAACGCACCGAGCAGCGACACCGCCAGCCCGACGCTGATCAACAGCGCCCCCCACGGCCCGACGATACGCTCGAGTACGCCGGCCAGCGATGGGTTTTGCAGCCCCGCCAACTCCGGCCGGCTCATGACCCCCAAGGACAACACATTCACCAGCACCAGCAACGCCAACACGCCGAGAAAGCCGATCACCGTGGCCCGGCCGACGTCTGAGCGCTTCTCGGCTCGCGCTGAATACACGCTGGCGCCTTCGATGCCGATAAACACAAACACGGTGACCAGCATCATGTTGCGCACCTGCTCCACCACCCCGCCGATCTGCGGGTTGCCCAGGCCCCAGATATCCCGGGTGAACACGTCGGCCTTGAATGCCAGGGCGGCAATCACGATAAACATCAGCAGCGGTACGATTTTCGCGACGGTGGTGACCTGGTTGATAAACGCCGCCTCCTTGATCCCACGCAGCACCAGAAAATGCACAGCCCACAGCAACAACGAGGCACAGCCGATGGCCACCGGGGTATTGCCCTGGCCAAAGACCGGGAAAAAGTAACCGAGGGTGCTGAACAGCAGCACGAAGTAACCGACGTTGCCCAGCCACGCACTGATCCAGTAACCCCAGGCCGACGAAAAGCCCATGTAATCGCCAAACCCGGCCTTGGCGTAGGCATACACCCCGGAATCCAACTCGGGTTTACGATTGGCCAGGGTCTGGAACACAAAGGCCAGAGTCAGCATGCCTACGGCAGTGATCGCCCAACCGATCAATACGGCGCCGACTTCGGCGCGTGCGGCCATGTTCTGGGGCAACGAGAAAATCCCCCCACCGATCATAGACCCCACCACCAAAGCGATCAGGCCACTGAGGCGAAGCTTCTGGGTTGTTTGAGACATGAGTACTCCTGACTGAAACCACTTGAGCCAACAACTGTGCACTCAACTTATTTAATCGTTCGAGTGTAGCGCTTATTACCGAGCGTAATTTAACCGCCATGCTCATAACGCAAAGGCATGACAGTTAATAGAGTTTAGGCTTATTTAGAATTTAAATACGACTGGGCACACCAAGTATTGCTCGCTAGTTCGCAGGCGGCTCTGAAAAAGTTTGCACATTCAGGAATCCGGTCTAGCTTCAAACGTTCATATATCGCAACAAATGATTAACCACACGTACAAAGCGCTCTAGAAAGCGCTTTTGCGGGGCAAGCCAAGGTTCATCGGTTTGCCTTTAAGTCATTAATTCACAATGGAATGTGCCAATGAAGTGATCTGAGTCAGCTGTTTGATTAGCGCACGGATTTATTCTGTGGTCTCTCTTCTCCTGCATTGGAGTTATGCAATGTCTGAATCTCCCGGAAAACTTCGATTAGGCGCCTTGGTTGCACTTGTCGTCGGCTCGATGATCGGCGGCGGCATTTTCTCATTACCGCAAAACATGGCCGCCAGCGCCGATGTCGGTGCGGTATTGATCGGTTGGGTCATTACGGCCATCGGCATGCTGACCCTCGCGTTCGTGTTCCAGACCCTGGCCAACCGCAAGCCCGACCTTGACGGCGGTGTGTACGCCTACGCCAAGGCCGGTTTCGGCGACTACATGGGTTTCTCCTCAGCCTGGGGTTACTGGATCAGTGCGTGGCTGGGCAACGTCGGTTACTTCGTGCTGCTGTTCAGCACCCTCGGTTACTTCTTTCCGATCTTTGGCGAAGGCAACACCCCGGCTGCGGTAATCGGCGCCTCGGTGCTGTTGTGGGCCGTGCACTTTCTGGTGCTGCGCGGCATCAAGGAAGCGGCGTTCATCAACCTGGTGACCACCGTCGCCAAGGTGGTGCCGCTGGTGCTGTTCGTGTTGATAGCCCTGTTCGCGTTCAAGCTGGACATCTTCACCGCTGACATCTGGGGCGTGAAAAACCCGGACCTGGGCAGCGTGATGAACCAAGTGCGCAATATGATGCTGGTCACCGTATGGGTGTTCATCGGCATCGAAGGCGCAAGCATCTTCTCGGCCCGTGCGGAAAAACGCACCGATGTGGGCAAGGCCACAGTGATCGGGTTTATCACCGTGCTGCTGTTCCTGATGCTGGTCAACGTGTTGTCCCTGGGCATCATGACCCAACCGGAACTGGCCAAGTTGCAGAACCCATCGATGGCTGCCGTGCTGGAGCACGTGGTGGGCCACTGGGGCGCGGTGTTGATCAGTGTCGGCTTGATCATCTCGCTGTTGGGGGCCTTGCTGTCGTGGGTGCTGCTGTGTGCGGAGATCATGTTCGCCGCCGCCAAGGACCACACCATGCCGGAGTTCCTGCGCAAGGAAAACGCCAACCACGTACCGGCCAACGCCCTGTGGCTGACCAACGCGATGGTGCAACTGTTCTTGATCATCACCTTGTTCTCGGCCAGTACTTACCTATCGCTGATCTACCTCGCCACCTCGATGATTCTGGTGCCCTACCTGTGGTCGGCCGCTTATGCCCTGCTGCTGGCGGTGCGCGGCGAAACTTACGAAAACGCCCTGGCCGAGCGCAAGAAAGACCTGTTTATCGGTGCCATCGCGCTGATCTACGCGATCTGGCTGCTCTACGCCGGCGGTACCAAATACCTGCTGCTGTCCGCCCTGCTCTATGCACCCGGCGCGATTCTGTTCGCCAAGGCCAAGCATGAACTGGGCAAACCGATTTTCACCAACGTCGAGAAGCTGATTTTCGCCGCGGTAGTCATTGGCGCCCTGGTGGCGGCCTATGGACTCTACGACGGCTTCCTGACCTTGTAATTGTTGTTCATTGGAGGATCTGAAATGACCACGGAAAAAGTGAAGTACGGCGTCCACTCCGAAGCCGGCAAACTGCGCAAAGTCATGGTGTGCTCCCCAGGTTTGGCCCACCAGCGGCTGACCCCCAACAACTGCGATGAACTGCTGTTCGATGACGTGCTGTGGGTGGCCCAGGCCAAGCGCGACCACTTCGATTTCGTCACCAAGATGCGCGAGCGGGACATTGATGTGCTGGAAATGCACAACCTGCTGACCGATATCGTCGCGATGCCCGAAGCGCTGGACTGGATCCTGTCGCGCAAAATCACCGCCAACACGGTCGGCCTGGGCCTGGTCGAAGAGGTCAATTCCTGGCTGCGCAGCCTGGAGCCGCGCAAGATCGCCGAATTCCTGATCGGCGGCGTGTCCGCCGATGACCTGCCAAGCAGTTTCGGCGGCCGAACCATCGAGATGTTCCGCGACTTCCTCGGCCATTCCAGCTTCATTCTGCCGCCGCTGCCCAACACCCAGTTCACCCGCGACACCACTTGCTGGATCTACGGCGGCGTGACGCTCAACCCAATGTACTGGCCGGCGCGACGCCAGGAAACCTTGCTGACCAGCGCCATCTACAAATTCCATCCCGAGTTCACCAACGCCGACTTCCAGATCTGGTACGGCGACCCCGACCAGGAACACGGCGCCGCCACGTTGGAAGGCGGTGACGTGATGCCAATCGGCAACGGCGTGGTGTTGATCGGCATGGGCGAGCGTTCGTCCCACCAGGCCATCGGCCAACTGGCGCGCAACCTGTTCAAAAACAAAGCGGTGGAACGGGTGATCGTGGCCGGCCTGCCGAAGTCCCGCGCCGCAATGCACCTGGACACTGTGTTCAGCTTCTGCGACCGCGACCTGGTCACCATTTTCCCCGAAGTGGTCAACCAGATCGTGCCGTTCACCCTGCGCCCCGACGAGAGCAAGCCCCACGGCATCGATATCCAACGGGAAACAACCAACTTCGTCGACACCGTGGCCGCGGCGCTCAACCTCAAGGCCCTGCGCGTGGTCGAGACCGGCGGTAACAGCTTCGCCGCCGAGCGCGAGCAGTGGGACGACGGCAACAACGTGGTGGCCGTGGAGCCGGGCGTGGTGATCGGCTACGACCGCAACACCTACACCAACACCCTGCTGCGCAAGGCCGGCGTGGAAGTCATCACCATCAGCGCCGGTGAACTGGGCCGCGGCCGTGGCGGCGGCCACTGCATGACCTGCCCGATCATCCGCGACCCAATCGACTACTAATTTTCAAGCCATGGCCGCCGCTCATAAGGCGTCGGCCATGGGGATAACCTAAACAGAAGGAGATCCATCATGGCTTTCAATATGCGCAACCGCAGTCTGCTGTCGCTGATGCACCACACCACCCGTGAGCTGCATTACTTGCTGGACCTGTCCCGCGACCTCAAACGCGCCAAGTACACCGGCACCGAGCGTCCGCACCTGCAAGGCAAGAACATTGCGCTGATTTTCGAAAAAACCTCCACCCGTACCCGCTGCGCGTTCGAAGTGGCGGCCCATGATCAGGGCGCCCACGTCACCTACATCGACCCGGTCTCGTCGCAGATCGGCCACAAAGAAAGCATGAAAGACACCGCGCGCGTGCTCGGCCGCATGTTCGACGCCATTGAGTACCGTGGCTTCGAACAGGAAATCGTCGAAGAGCTGGCCAAGTTCGCCGGCGTGCCGGTATTCAACGGCCTTACCGCCGAGTTCCACCCTACCCAGATGATCGCCGACACCCTGACCATGCGCGAACACAGCGACAAACCGCTGCATGACATCAGCTATGCCTACCTGGGCGACGCGCGTTACAACATGGGCAACTCGTTGCTGATGATCGGCGCCAAGCTCGGCATGGATGTGCGCATCGGCGCACCGAAGGCCCTGTGGCCGCATGAAGATTTCATCAAGCAGTGCCAGGCTTTCGCTGAAGAAAGTGGCGCTCGCATCACCATCACCGAAGACCCCAAAGAAGCCGTGAAAGGCGTGGACTTCATCCACACCGATATCTGGGTATCCATGGGCGAACCGGTGGAGGCTTGGGATGAGCGCATCGAGCAACTGCTGCCGTACCAGGTCAACGCCCAGATGATGAAAGCCTCGGGCAACCCTCGGGTGAAGTTCATGCACTGCCTGCCGGCGTTCCACAACAGCGAAACCAAGGTCGGCAAAGATATCGCCGCGCGCTACCCGAACCTGGCCAATGGTGTGGAGGTGACCGAAGAGGTGTTCGAGTCGCCGGCCAACATTGCCTTTGAGCAGGCGGAAAACCGCATGCACACCATCAAGGCGATTCTGGTATCGGCGCTGGCGGATATCTAAAGGCTACACGGGTTAAGTGTGGAGGGGCTTGCCCCCTCCCACATTTGGTCCTGTGTTCGCATCATCGAACTCTAGAAGGACATTCTTTATGCGCATCGTCGTAGCCCTGGGCGGCAACGCCCTGCTCCGCCGTGGTGAACCCATGACCGCGGACAACCAACGCGCCAACATCCGCATCGCCACCGAACAGATCGCCAAGATCCACCCTGGCAACGAACTGGTAATCGCCCACGGCAATGGTCCGCAGGTCGGCCTGTTGTCATTGCAGGCGGCCGCCTACACCAGCGTCTCGCCCTACCCGCTGGACGTGCTGGGCGCCGAGACCGAAGGCATGATCGGCTACATCATCGAACAGGAACTAGGCAACCTGCTGGACTTTGAAGTGCCGTTCGCCACATTGCTCACCCAAGTGGAAGTGGACGCCAACGACCCGGCGTTCAAGCACCCCACCAAGCCCATCGGCCCGGTGTACTCCAAGGACGAAGCGGAAAAACTCGCCGCTGAAAAAGGCTGGGCGATTGCACCGGACGGCGATAAATACCGCCGCGTAGTCGCCAGCCCACGGCCCAAACGCATCTTTGAAATTCGCCCGATCAAGTGGTTGTTGGAAAAAAGCGCCATCGTGATCTGCGCCGGCGGCGGCGGCATCCCAACGATGTATGGCGAAGACGGCAAGCTCAAGGGCATTGAAGCCGTGATCGACAAAGACCTGTGCTCGTCGCTGCTGGCCTCGCAACTGGACGCCGACTTGTTGGTGATCGCCACCGACGTCAACGCAGCCTTCATCGACTATGGCAAACCCACGCAAAAGGCCATCGGCCAGGCCCATCCCGACGACATGGAAAAACTCGGCTTCGCCGCCGGCTCCATGGGGCCCAAGGTTCAGGCCGCCTGCGAGTTCGCCCGCCGCACTGGCAAAACCGCCGTGATCGGTTCACTCTCGGACATCGAAGCGATCGTCCAGGGCACCGCCGGCACACGCATCAGCACGGCAACACCTGGCATCACCTATCTGTGAAGTAGAGGAGATTCGCCTATGGCCACCTTTGAATCCGGTCACTTGCATATCGAGCGACATGCGCTGAACAAGGACGACTACAGCTACAACCTCTGTATCGACTATCAGGTTGAGCAGGACCCGAAGGAAGGCAAGGGCATGCAGTTCACGATTCATGGCTCGGTACAGGGCAATGAACTCAAGGAGACGTTCTTCCTGCCCAAGGACCAGGCATTCGACTTTGCCCGTCATGCGATGAATATCGCGCAGAAATACGGCATGCCCAAGGTAGCGGTATTGAACGGCTCGATGCACAAACAGTACGACCTGATGTTCGAGGATGTGCGGCACCAGCTGGATGTGAAATCGGGCGACCCGGTCAAACCCGAACACCTGGCATAATCCGGTCACACGGACGCACTACCGTTAAAACTGTGGGAGGGAGCTTGCCCCCGATAGCGGCGAATCAGCCACCGATACCTTGGCTGACACGTCGTGATCGGGGGCAAGCCCCCTCTCACAGTTTGATCTCTATCGCCTGCAAGGCATACTTGGCACCCTCCGCACCCCAGAACCCAACGCCATCCCATGCGTATCCACGTCAGCTTCATCGACCGCGTCGGCATCACCCAGGAAGTCCTGGCCCTGCTGGGTGGGCGCAATCTGAATCTGGATGCGGTGGAGATGGTGCCGCCCAACGTCTATATCGATGCACCGACGTTGAGCGCCGAAGTGCTGGAAGAACTGCGCGACGCCCTGTTCAGCGTGCACGGCGTGCAGGCGGTGACCGTGGTGGACATCCTCCCTGGCCAACGCCGTCACCTGCAATTGGATGCCCTGCTGGCCGCCATGACCGATCCAGTGCTGGCCGTGGACAGTGCGGGCAAGATCCTGCTGGCCAATCCGGCATTGATCACGCTGTACGGCCGCGAACCGGCCGGCGAAAGCATCAGCGCGCTATTCAATGACCCGGCCTTGCTGGAAACCCTGCTGGAACAGGGCTTTCGCCTGCCGCTGCGCGAGATCAGCGTGAACGGCCAGACCTGGTTGCTCGACGCCACGCCGATCACCGATGCCGGCGCTCTGCTCACCCTCTACCAGCCCAACCGTATCGGCGAACAGCTGTCGGCCCTGCACCACGACCATGCAGAGGGCTTCGATGCGCTGCTGGGCGAGTCCCCGGTGATCCGCACCCTCAAGGCCCGCGCGCAAAGGGTGGCGGCGCTGGATGCTCCGTTGCTGATCCAGGGTGAAACCGGCACCGGCAAAGAGCTGGTGGCCCGCGCCTGCCACGCCATCAGCGCACGCGCCAGTGCACCGTTCCTGGCCTTGAACTGCGCGGCGCTGCCGGAAAACCTCGCCGAGAGCGAGCTGTTCGGTTACGCACCGGGTGCCTTTACCGGCGCCCAACGCGGCGGCAAACCGGGCCTGATGGAACTGGCCAACCAGGGCACGGTGTTCCTGGATGAGATCGGCGAAATGTCGCCGTATCTGCAGGCCAAATTGCTGCGTTTTCTCAATGACGGCAGCTTCCGCCGGGTCGGGGGTGACCGTGAGGTGAAGGTCAACGTGCGCATCCTCAGCGCCACCCACCGCGACTTGGAAAAAATGGTCAGCGAAGGCACCTTCCGTGAAGACCTGTTTTACCGCCTCAATGTGCTCAACGTGGAAGTGCCGCCCCTGCGCGCGCGCGGCCAGGACATCCTGCTGCTGGCGCGCTACTTTATGCAGCAGGCCTGCGCGCAGATCCAGCGCCCAGTGTGCCGCCTGGCGCCAGGCACCTACCCGGCGCTGCTGGGCAACCGCTGGCCGGGCAACGTACGCCAATTGCAGAACGTGATCTTTCGTGCCGCAGCCATTTGCGAAAGCAGCCTGGTGGACATCGGCGACCTGGACATCGCCGGCACCTCGGTGGCGCGCCAGAGCGACGTGGAAATCGACAGCCTGGAACAGGCCGTGGAAGACTTCGAGCGCGATCTGCTGGAAAAGCTCTACACCAGCTACCCCTCGACTCGCCAACTGGCCAGCCGTCTGCACACCTCGCACACGGCCATCGCCCATCGATTGCGTAAGTACGGTATTCCCAGCAAGCCCTGACCAGGTCCATGGGATCAGACTATGGAACACAGACAATGTGGGTGGGGGCTTGCCCCCGATGGCGGCGGGTCAGTCACAGATTAGTTGGCTGATCGGTAGTCATCGGGGGCAAGCCCCCTCCCACATTGAATGCACCGCAACGGTTTGGTCTGAGAACGACATCCACTGTACTGAAAGCGCTACAGCGTAACGATATCGCTACAACCCTGCTTTTTACGCGCCATGCAAGGCTTTGATCCACATAGGCTTTTTTTCAGCCGCTCGACTGTAGCGAAATCGCTCCACCTCACGCACACCTCATGTCTTCAATTTTTCATAACTCATTGTTTTATATGATTTAAATAACATTGGCCGCGATTTTGCTAAGCAATTGCCACTGTTTCCATTCCGTCCACCAGACGAATTCTGGCCCTGAGGAGTTTGCATGAGCGAGTTGCGTTTTACTGAAGATCACGAATGGCTGCGCGCCGAAGCCGACGGCAGCGTCACCGTGGGCATCACCGCTTTCGCACAGAACGCACTGGGTGATGTAGTTTACGTGCAACTGCCAGAGCTGCAGGCCTACACCAAGGGCGACGAAGCCTCCACCGTGGAATCGGTCAAAGCCGCCAGCGGCGTGTACATGCCGTTGGACGGTGAAGTGCTCGAAGTGAACGACAAGCTCAGCGAAAGCCCGGAGCTGGTCAACGAAGACCCGATGGGCGATGGCTGGTTCTTCCGCTTTAAACCGGCCGATGCACATGCAGTGACTACGCTGTTGGATCAGGACGCGTACGACCGCCTGATCAAAGCCAACGCCGAAGCCTGAGGAGCACGCCATGACCGTTAATCTCACCACCGCCAACGAATTCATCGCCCGCCATATCGGCCCGCGCCAGGCAGACGAGCAACACATGCTCGCCAGCCTGGGCTTTGACTCCCTGGAAGCCCTGAGCGCCAGCGTGATCCCGGAAAGCATCAAGGGCACCAGCGTGCTCGGCCTGGAAGACGGCCTGAGCGAAGCCGAGGCGCTGGCGCGAATCAAAGCCATCGCCAGCCAGAACCAACTGTTCAAGACCTACATCGGCCAGGGCTACTACAACTGCCACACACCGGCGCCGATCCTGCGCAACCTCCTGGAAAACCCGGCCTGGTATACCGCCTACACCCCTTACCAGCCGGAGATTTCCCAGGGCCGCCTGGAAGCGCTGTTGAACTTCCAGACCCTGATCAGCGACCTCACCGGCCTGCCGATCGCCAACGCCTCCCTGCTCGACGAAGCCACCGCCGCCGCCGAAGCCATGACCTTCTGCAAACGCCTGAGCAAGAACAAAGGCAGCAATGCCTTCTTCGCCTCGATCCACAGCCACCCGCAGACCCTCGACGTGTTGCGCACCCGTGCCGAGCCATTGGGCATCGACGTGGTGGTGGGCGATGAGCGCGAACTGAGTGACTTCAGCCCATTCTTCGGCGCCCTGCTGCAATACCCGGCCAGCAATGGCGATGTGTTCGACTACCGCGAACTCACCGAGCGCTTCCATGCCGCCAACGCCCTGGTGGCCGTGGCCGCCGACTTGCTGGCCCTGACCCTGTTGACCCCACCGGGTGAATTCGGCGCCGACGTGGCCATCGGCAGCGCACAACGCTTCGGCGTGCCGCTGGGCTTCGGTGGCCCGCATGCGGCCTATTTCTCCACCAAGGATGCGTTCAAGCGCGATATGCCAGGCCGTCTGGTGGGCGTGTCTGTTGACCGTTTCGGCAAGCCGGCCCTGCGTTTGGCCATGCAGACCCGCGAGCAGCACATCCGCCGCGAGAAAGCCACGTCCAACATCTGCACCGCCCAAGTGCTGCTGGCCAACATCGCCAGCATGTACGCGGTGTATCACGGCCCCAAAGGCCTGACGCAGATCGCCCAACGCATTCATCAGTTGACCGCCATCCTCGCCAAAGGCCTGAGCGCGCTGGGCCTGAAGGTCGAGCAAACGCAGTTCTTCGATACCCTGACCCTCAACACCGGCGCCGCCACCGCTGCCCTGCACGACAAGGCCCGCGCCCAGCGCATCAACCTGCGCGTGGTCGACGCTGAGCGGGTTGGTCTGTCGGTCGATGAAACCACTACCCAGGCCGATATCCAGGCCCTGTGGGCGATCTTCGCCGACGGCAAGGCCCTGCCCGCTTTCGACGCCCAAGCCGACAGCTGCCTGCCGGCGGCGCTGCTGCGTCAATCGCCGATCCTCAGCCACCCAGTGTTCAACCGTTACCACTCCGAAACCGAGCTGATGCGCTACCTGCGCAAACTGGCCGACAAGGACCTGGCGCTGGACCGCACCATGATTCCGTTGGGCTCGTGCACCATGAAGCTCAACGCCGCCAGCGAAATGATCCCGGTGACCTGGGCCGAGTTCGGCGCCCTGCACCCGTTCGCCCCAACCGAACAAAGCGCCGGTTACCAGCAACTGACCGCCGACCTGGAAGCCATGCTCTGCGCGGCCACCGGTTATGAAGCCATCTCCTTGCAACCGAACGCTGGTTCCCAAGGCGAATACGCCGGGCTGCTGGCGATCCGTGCTTATCACCAGAGCCGTGGCGAAGCCCGTCGCGATATCTGCCTGATCCCCTCGTCCGCCCACGGCACCAACCCAGCCACCGCCAACATGGCCGGCATGCGCGTGGTCGTCACCGCCTGCGACGCCCGTGGCAACGTGGACATCGAAGACCTGCGCGCCAAAGCGATCGAGCACCGCGAGCACCTGGCCGCGCTGATGATCACCTACCCGTCCACCCACGGCGTGTTCGAAGAAGGCATCCGCGAAATCTGCGGGATCATCCACGACAACGGCGGCCAGGTGTACATCGACGGCGCCAACATGAACGCTATGGTGGGCCTGTGCGCACCGGGCAAGTTCGGCGGCGACGTGTCCCACCTGAACCTGCACAAGACCTTCTGCATCCCCCACGGCGGTGGCGGCCCAGGCGTTGGCCCGATTGGCGTCAAATCGCACCTCACGCCTTTCCTGCCGGGCCATGCGGCCATGGAGCGCAAGGAAGGCGCGGTGTGCGCGGCGCCATTCGGCAGCGCGAGCATCCTGCCGATCACTTGGATGTACATCAGCATGATGGGCGGCGCGGGCCTCAAGCGCGCGTCGCAACTGGCGATCCTGAACGCCAACTACATTTCCCGTCGCCTCGAAGAGCACTACCCCGTGCTGTACACCGGCAGCAACGGCCTGGTGGCACACGAGTGCATCCTGGACCTGCGCCCGCTCAAGGACAGCAGCGGTATCAGCGTGGATGACGTGGCCAAGCGTCTGATCGACTTCGGCTTCCATGCCCCGACCATGTCGTTCCCGGTGGCGGGCACCCTGATGATCGAACCGACCGAGAGCGAATCCAAGGAAGAACTGGACCGCTTCTGCGACGCGATGATTGCCATCCGCGAAGAAATCCGCGCGGTGGAAAACGGCACCCTGGATAAAGACGACAACCCACTGAAAAACGCCCCGCACACCGCCGCCGAACTGGTGGGTGAGTGGAGCCATCCGTACAGCCGTGAACAGGCGGTGTACCCGGTCGCGTCGTTGATCGAAGGCAAGTACTGGCCGCCGGTGGGCCGGGTCGACAACGTGTTTGGCGATCGCAACCTGGTGTGTGCGTGCCCGTCGATCGAGCTTTATGCCTAAAGCAGTTGGAAGCGGCAAGCTACGAGCTGCAAGTTAAAAGCCGAATGGCTCTTTCTTGCCGCTTGTGGCTTGCCGCTTGCCGCTGCTCCTATAACAAGAAACCGGAGAACCACTCATGTCTTTAAGCGTGTTCGACCTGTTCAAGATTGGCATCGGCCCCTCCAGTTCCCATACCGTCGGCCCGATGCGCGCCGCCGCTCGATTCGTCGAGGGGCTCAAGCGTGACGCGCTGTTGAGCGCCACCACTCACGTCAAGGTGGAACTCTATGGCTCCCTCGGCGCCACCGGCAAAGGCCACGGCAGCGACAAAGCCGTGCTGCTGGGCCTGGAAGGCGAACACCCGGACACCGTGAACACCGAAACCGTGGCCACGCGCCTGGCGCAGATGCGCAGCGACGGTCGCTTGAACCTGCTCGGCGAACACAGCATTGCGTTCAACGAGAAAGAACACCTGGCGATGATCCGCAAGCCCCTCGCCTATCATCCCAATGGCATGATCTTCCGCGCCTTCGACGCCGCCGGCCTGCAGATCCGCAGCCGCGAGTACTACTCAGTCGGCGGTGGCTTCGTGGTGGATGAAGGTGCCGCCGGCGCTGACCGGATTGTCGAAGACGCCACGCCCCTGACCTTTCCATTCAAGAGCGCCAAGGACCTGCTTGGGCATTGTGCGACGTACGGATTGTCCATCAGCCAAGTGATGCTGACCAACGAAAGCGCATGGCGTCCAGAGGCGGAAACCCGGGCCGGCCTGCTGAAAATCTGGCAGGTCATGCAGGACTGTGTCGACGCGGGCTGTCGCAACGAAGGCATTTTGCCCGGTGGTTTGAAGGTCAAGCGCCGCGCCGCGGCCCTGCATCGTCAACTGTGCAAAAACCCGGAATCGGCGTTGCGCGATCCGTTGTCGGTGCTTGATTGGGTCAACCTGTACGCCCTGGCGGTCAACGAAGAAAACGCCAACGGCGGGCGCGTGGTCACAGCGCCCACCAACGGTGCGGCCGGGATCATTCCGGCGGTGCTGCATTACTACATGCGCTTTATCCCAGGAGCGAACGAAGACGGCGTGGTGCGCTTTCTGCTCACCGCCGCCGCCATCGGCATTCTTTACAAGGAAAATGCGTCGATCTCCGGCGCCGAGGTGGGCTGCCAGGGCGAAGTCGGCGTGGCTTGCTCCATGGCCGCCGGCGCGCTGTGTGAGGTGCTGGGCGGCAGCGTTTCCCAAGTGGAAAACGCCGCCGAGATCGGCATGGAGCACAACCTCGGCCTGACCTGCGACCCCATTGGCGGCCTGGTGCAAGTGCCTTGCATCGAGCGCAACGCAATGGGCTCGGTGAAGGCGATCAACGCTGTGCGCATGGCCTTGCGTGGTGATGGGCAGCACTTCGTGTCCCTCGATAAGGTCATCCGCACCATGCGCCAGACCGGCGCCGATATGAAAAGCAAATACAAGGAAACCGCCCGTGGCGGTTTGGCGGTCAACATTATCGAGTGCTGACGCCTAAAGGCGCGCCAGCACGTTTTTCAGGAGCAGAACATGTCCACCGAAACCCTATTGAAAACCCCGCTGCATGCCCTGCACATCGAGCTGGGCGCGCGCATGGTGCCCTTCGCCGGCTACGACATGCCGGTGCAATACCCGCTCGGTGTCATGAAGGAGCACCTGCACACCCGTGATCAGGCCGGGTTGTTCGATGTGTCCCATATGGGTCAGATCCGTCTGAGTGGCGCCAATGCTGCCAAGGCCCTGGAAACCTTGGTGCCGGTCGACATCATCGACCTGCCGGTGGGCATGCAGCGCTACGCGATGTTCACCAACGATCAGGGCGGCATCCTCGATGACCTGATGGTGGCCAATCTGGGTAACGATGAGCTGTTCCTGGTGGTCAATGCGGCCTGCAAGGATCAAGACCTGGCCCACCTGCGCCAACACATCGGTGATCAGTGCACCATCGAGCCGCTGTTCGAAGCGCGCGCCCTGTTGGCGCTGCAAGGCCCGGCAGCGGTGAAGGTGCTGGCGCGCCTGGCGCCGGAAGTGACCAAGATGACCTTCATGCAGTTCGCCGCCGTGCGCCTGCTGGGGGTGGATTGCTATGTCAGCCGCTCCGGCTACACCGGCGAGGACGGCTTTGAGATTTCCGTGCCTGCGGCCAGCGCTGAAAGCCTGGCCCGCAGCCTGCTGGCCGAAACCGAAGTACAACCCATCGGCCTGGGCGCCCGCGACTCCCTGCGTCTGGAAGCCGGCCTGTGCCTGTACGGTCATGACATGAACACGGACACCACGCCTATCGAGGCCAGCCTGCTATGGGCCATCTCCAAGGCACGCCGCGCCGACGGTGCCCGCGCCGGGGGGTTCCCGGGGGCGGACCGGATCTTCACCCAGCAACAGACTGGCGTGAGCCGCAAGCGCGTGGGCTTGCTGCCCCAGGAACGCACGCCAGTACGTGAAGGCGCTGAGATCGTCGACGCACACGGCAGCGTGATTGGCAGCGTCTGCAGCGGCGGCTTCGGCCCAAGCCTGGGCGGCCCGCTGGCCATGGGTTACCTCGACAGCGCCTTTACCGCTCTGGATACAGAAGTCTCTGCGTTGGTGCGTGGGAAAAAGGTGCCACTTCGTGTAAGTAAAATGCCATTTGTGCCACAGCGTTACTACCGTGGCTGATTGACTGTTCCTATAAGTAACGCGGTCGCGCCAAGGTGCACTAAACTGTAACGCGACCGCCATAAAACAGTGCATTTACGATAGTTAATATGACTGGCGGCTGCCTATATCAAGTGATTAGGACTATCGAATAAGTCAGTTCCATTATATTCAACGAAGTGTCATCAGCCCGCGCAATGCGGGGCGTCCGGCAGGGCTTGTTTTTATCGTATTAGTTGGCGTAGAGTTTGCCCACTGTGTTTGCATGGGTCGCTTGGAACCTGGACCTGGGCAGTAGCTGAAGTAGTTTTGCTACAACCCGTTCGACGTCTCTTACTTTCCTGCAACCCAGCCCAGTACTCTTTCGCGTGAAAGGGGCTGTCATTAATTTTTTAGCGTCAAGGAAATAAGAAAATGGCTGAACGTCAGAGCGGTACCGTCAAGTGGTTTAACGACGAGAAAGGGTTTGGTTTTATCACTCCAGAAAGCGGTCCGGATCTGTTCGTGCATTTCCGCGCTATTCAGGGCAACGGCTTCAAGAGCCTGAAAGAAGGCCAGAAAGTGACCTTCGTTGCGGTGCAAGGCCAAAAAGGCATGCAGGCTGACGAAGTTCAAGCAGAAGGCTGATTCCTCTGCGACAAAAAGCCCCTGATATGACATCAGGGGCTTTTTTATGGGCGCAATTCCGTAAAATGGCTTTTTCCTTCCGAGAGCCCTGCCATGTCCAAACCCCTGCTGAGCCCCCAAGGCGAATTTCCCGCCGTTGGCCTGGGTCGTCGTTTGGCAGCGATGTTCTATGACTTCCTGTTGTGCACCGCCCTGATGATCGTCACCGCGTTTATTTACAAACTGATCTGGATCGCGTTCATGGGCGAAGCCAGGATGCGCACGTTGACCGAATCGGGCGCCTTGGATGGCGACCCACTGCTGTCGACGATTCTATTGTTTGTACTGTTTGGGTTCTTCGCCAAGTTCTGGACCCATTCCGGTCAGACCCTGGGCATGCAGGTGTGGGGCGTACGCGTGCAGAACGCCGACGGCTCGCGGATCAGCCTGTGGCAAGCGCTGCTGCGCTTTGTGGTGTCAATTGCGTCGTGGTTGTGCGTGGGGCTGGGGTTTCTCTGGTCGCTGTTCGACAAGCAGAAACGCAGCTGGCATGACATCTACTCGGATACGCAGTTGGTGCGGATTCCGAAGCAGAAAAAATAACCCCGTGCCTGGTACAGATCAAAATGTGGGAGGGCCATACCCTCCCACGTTTTTTACCGCACTCGACTATGCGTTACCGGCCAGCTTCAGGCGCGCAGCCTGAGTAAAATCCAGCATGCGCTTAAGCGGTCTCACAGCCTGTGGAATCACTGAGGGTTCGACGAAGATCTCGTTGCTGCCCTCACGCAGGCACTGCAGCGTGCGCTCCAGCGTATTCATGGCCATCCACGGGCAGTGTGCGCAACTGCGACATGCCGCACCGTTGCCGGCCGTAGGCGCTTCTACGAAGACCTTGTCCGGGCATAGCTGCTGCATCTTGTAGAAGATCCCGCGGTCGGTCGCCACGATGAAAGTCTTGTTCGGCAAACGCTGCGCTGCGGCAATCAGTTGGCTGGTGGAGCCCACCGCATCGGCCAGCTCGATCACCGACGTGGGAGACTCCGGGTGCACTAGGATGGCTGCATCCGGGTACAGCGCCTTCATATCTTCCAGCTGCTTGGACTTGAACTCTTCATGGACGATGCAGGCACCGTCCCACAGCAGCATGTCGGCGCCGGTCTGGCGCTGGATGTAGGTGCCCAGGTGTTTATCCGGGCCCCAGATGATGGTTTCGCCGTTGTCCATCAGACTCTCGACAATTTCCAGCGCACAGCTGGACGTCACCACCCAATCAGCCCGCGCTTTTACCGCAGCCGAGGTATTGGCGTACACCACCACGGTACGCTCGGGATGCTGATCGCAAAACGCCGAAAACTCATCTACCGGGCAGCCCAGGTCCAAAGAGCAGGTCGCTTCAAGCGTAGGCATGAGAATGCGTTTTTCAGGTGTAAGGATCTTGGCCGTCTCCCCCATGAAACGCACGCCGGCAACCAGCACGGTCTTGGCCGGGTGCGCGGCGCCGAAGCGAGCCATTTCCAGGGAGTCGGAGACACAGCCACCGGTCTCTTCGGCCAGGGCCTGAATCACCGGATCGCAATAAAAGTGGGCTACCAGCACCGCGTCTTGAGCTTTGAGCTCAGCGGCGATGGCGGTACGCAGGCTCGCCTCTTCCTCGGCGCTGAGAGCCTTAGGCTGCTTGGCGTCGAGATGGGCTTGAACCAGTAAGCGTTCGGAAATGTGCGTCATGTTCGCAAGACCTGCAGGCGCAGAAGCGCGAAAGTCGAGTGTACCACCGGCTCTGGAGCCCTTCGGGCACCGCCGGACGAAGTGATTGTGTTCATCAAGCACGGGTGAAACAGAAGCTGGGCAAGGCTACAGAATATCGAATGGATTCAAAAGCCTAATCTGGTATTCGCGGGGGTGCCTGTCGGGTAAAAAATGGGAACCTCCGGGATCATCGCTGTAGTACTGCCCGAGGCGTCTTTCAAACCCTTCCGACTCCGTCCGCCCCCAAATCGCAGGCAAAAAAAAACCCGGAAATCCTCACTTACGTGGGCCTTCCGGATTTTCTAAACCGCTAAAAATGGTGGGTCGTGTGGGATTCGAACCTACGACCAATTGGTTAAAAGCCAACTGCTCTACCAACTGAGCTAACGACCCGCTGTGTGGTGGCGCGTATAATACTGATTTCTAAGGACTATTCAACACTTTATTTAAAATAAATCAGAAAAAACACCTTATCGCCGTGATTAAGGCTATTTGCAAGCCCCATACAACCCACCAAGGCCGAGTCCGAGAAGCTGAATTTCAACGACCCGGCTCGTCGTTCCACAGGTATTTATGGAGCTGCAGCTGCAAGCGCACCGGCAGATTGTCTGCCACTATCCAGTCAGCCAGGTCGCGGGCATTCAGGTCATGGTGGCTTGGGGAGAACAGCACCTCACCTGCGCGCCGCTCAAGACCATACTGAATCAGCTTTGATACTGCCCAATCGTAGTCATCACGAGAACAAATCACGAACTTGACCTGATCGTTGACGCTCAGCAGATCCATATTTTCGTAGCGGTTGCGATGCGCCTCTTTTGAATCCGGGGTCTTGAGGTCGACCACGCGGCTCACGCGAGGGTCTACCGCAGAGATGTCCAAGGCGCCGCTGGTTTCCAGAGACACTTCATAACCTGCGTCACACAGCTGCTTGAGCAACGGGAGGGCATTGGGCTGTGCCAGGGGCTCACCGCCCGTCACGCAGACGTAACGGGGCTTGAAACCTGCCACCTGCTCCAGGATATCGTCGAGGGTACGCACGGTGCCGCCACTGAAGGCGTAAGCGCTGTCACAGTATTGGCAACGCAAAGGGCAACCTGTCAGCCGTACAAATACAGTAGGCAGGCCTGCGGTTCGCGTTTCACCCTGTAACGAGTAAAAAACTTCGGTAATACGTAATGTGTCTTGCATAATCGCCACGGGCGTAACAGCTAAACAGGCTGTCCGCCTCCGTCAGGCACTTCTAGGAACCCCGCCAACGCGTAGACCCCAAGAAGCGTGTTTCATAAAAGGGCGTGGATTCTAACGAAAAAACCCGCGCCAGGCGCGGGTTTCTTCTAAACGGGCAGCTTCGCTTACAAGCGTTGCAGGTCGCGTTGAGCCAACTGGGCAGCGGACGTCCCCGGATACTGGGCCACTACTTGCTGCAGAATGCCTTTGACCTTGTCGGTATGACCCAGGCGGCGCTCTACGTCAGCCAGCTTATACAGCGAGTCCGGCACCTTGGCGTGCTTGGGGTACAGCTGACTGACCTTGGCAAATGCCTGGCCGGCACCTTGCAAATCACCCTTGGCGAGGTTGACTTCGCCAAGCCAGTATTGAGCGTTGCCCGCATATTGGCTGTTGGGGTATTTGCGCAGAAATGCGGTAAAAGCCTGGCTGGCTTTATCGAAGTCCTTGGCTTTGATCAGGTCGAAGGCAGCATCGTAATAGAGCTTTTCCTTCGCTGGGTCACCCGGTTCGCTGCTGGCGGCGGGGGCTTGGCTAGCGGCCGCCCCGGCTGCTGCACCACCGGCAGCAGCGCTTGGCGCGCCACCGGCAGAAGAATTATCAGGAGTGGCGGCAGGTGTAACGCCGGCTCCTATACGTCGATCAAGATCCTGGTATCGCTCCAGGCCTTCTTGCTTGAGCTGGTTCACTTGATTCTGCAGAACTTCAATCGCGCCTTGTTGCTGCGCAAGTTGATCCTGCATGCGTTGCAGCTGATTGAACAGTTCGCCCTGTGCCGAGGGCGCGGACGTAGCCGCCCCCCCAGCATAGGCGCCGTTCGTGCCATAACCCGCTGGCGGATAACTGCTCCCGCTATTGTTATAGCCAGAGTTGCTATCTTCCACAGGAACCGCAGCCCACACCGCAAGCGGTGCGAAGCTGAGAGCCAATACAGTTAGAGCACGACGGCACGTTCGCATGACGAATTACTTACGCAGTTCGACGCGACGGTTTTGAGCCCAGGACTGCTCGTCGTGGCCAGTAGCAACTGGACGCTCTTTACCGTAGGAAACCAGTTCCAGCTGAGCTGGCGAAACGCCTTGCAGGACCAGGTAGCGTTGAACGGCTTTAGCACGACGCTCGCCCAGTGCCATGTTGTACTCACGAGTACCACGTTCGTCGGTGTTACCTTCCAGAACAACGCGAGCGCCGTTAGCTTTCAGGTCCTTCGCGTGAACGTCCAGAGCGCGCATGGCTTCTGGCTTCAGGTCCGAACTGTCGTATTCGAAGTAGAAAGTAGTGATCGCGCGCAGAGCAGCTTCTTCGCTCAGGGAGCCGTCAACTGCACCAGTGTTAGCGCCATAACCAGCGTTTGGATCAACAGCTGCGCCTTCACCGGCATTGTCGCCGCCTTTGGACGAGCAACCAACGGCTACGGACAGAGCCAGAGCCAGAGCAGCAAACTTACCAAACTTCAGCATTTCCATCGTGAAACTCCTAATGAACCCCAGTGTGTTAAGCAAATCTTTTTGTAGCGCCGCGTCAGTTCAGGTAAGGGGACCAGGATGGTTCTCTGACTTCGCCTTGTGCGGTAGGAAGCGGGAGCCTTACGCGTCCATTAATGGACACGAGCATCAAGACTCCCCGGCCCTGCTGGCGGGTGGCGTAGATTACCATGGTGCCGTTGGGCGCAACAGTAGCTGACTCATCAAGGTTGGTATCTGTAAGGATTTTTACGGTTCCGCGCTGCAAATCCTGGGCCGCAACCCGGAAATTAGTGAAACCATCCTGACGGTGAATCATCACCAACGTCTTTTCATCAGCCGACAGTTTAGGGTTGGCGTTGTAGTTACCGATAAAGGTCACTCGTTCCGCACCGCCACCGCCAATACTGGACTTGTAGATTTGTGGCTTACCGCCACGGTCGGAAGTGAAGTAGATGGTCGAGCCATCCTTGCCCCAGAACGGTTCGGTATTGATGCCCGGGCCGCTGGTAACACGGGTGATCTGACGCGAAGCCATGTTCATCACGTAGATATCCGGATTGCCATCTTTAGACAGCACAAACGCCAGGCGCGAGCCATCCGGTGACCAGGCAGGCGCGCCGTTAAGGCCTTCGAAGTTGGTGATCTGCTCACGGCGACCGGTATCGATATGCTGCACAAAGATACGTGGGCGCTTCTGTTCGAAGGACACATAGGCAATACGCTTGCCGTCCGGTGCAAAGCGCGGCGACAGGATCGGCTCGCGCGATTGCAGCAAGGTCACTGCCCGCGCACCGTCGTAGTCCGAACGTTGCAGGGTGTAGCGAGTGTTATCTACCGAGAAGCGTTCAGCCGTTACATAGAGCAGACGCGTAGAGAAAGCACCTTTGATGCCGGTGAGCTTTTCAAACGACTGGTCCGAAATGTAGTGGGCCATGTCACGCAATTGTTCGGTGGTGCCCGACACGCTGCCGGTCAGGACCTGCTGCTCGGTGGCCACGTTGAACAACGCGTAGGTGATTTGCAAGCGGCCGCCAGCCGGCACAATGTTGCCGACCATCAGGTACTGGGCGCCAACGGCTTTCCAGTCACGGAACACGACTTCGCTGGCCTGGTTTGGCTGGCTGATCATGTTGCCTTTTGGAATTGGCGCGTAATAACCGGAGTTGCGCAGGTCGTCACTGACGATCTGTGCCATGTCGTCCGGCAATACACTGCCGCCTTGCCAACCGAACGGCACTACCGCGATCGGAGTGGCCCGATCGCTACCGCTGGTAACCAGGATGTTCTTTTCATCCGCCGTCGCTATCCCTGCCATACAGCAAATAACGACAAGCATTCCTCGAAGAAGGTTTCTCACAAGGCTAGATCCTCAGGTGTGAATGTCATCTTGAATGAACGATAGGGAGCGAAGTCGCTTGGTTTCATTCCCTGCATCTCGGTCAACCGGCCAATGTTCTTGACCGCGGCAACCGCCGAACTGTCGAACGAACCGTCACCACTGGACTTGGCTACGCTGACCGAAGTCACCGTACCGTCCGGCAACATGCCGATCTGCAGCACTACTGTCATGCCTTTGCGTGCCGAAGGTGGACGTGTCCAGCCTTCCGCCGCCCGCGCCCGAATCAGGTCGTCGAAACTGCCCGCGACTTCATCGCCACGCTCATCGGCCAAGGCTTGCTGACGCTGCGGCGTGTCGGAGAGCAAATCTGCCAAGGCCTGGGCCTTTTTCTCTTCGGCGGATTTGCGCGCTGCTTCCTGAGCCTTCTTCTTCTGGGCATCAGCGGCAGCTTTCTTCTTCGCGTCGTCGGCGACTTTCTTCTTCGCCTCGTCTGCTTCAGCTTTTTTCTTGGCGTCTTCGGCGGCTTTCTTCTTCGCGTCCTCGACTATCTTCTTCTTAGCTTCCTCAGCGGCCTTTTTCTTGGCCTCTTCTTCGGCAGCTTTTTTGGCTTCTTCTTCAGATTTCTTCTTGGCTATATCAGCCAATTGTTTCTCTTCAGCCTTTTTAGCTTCGGCAGCTTTCTCGGCTTTCTTGGCTTCATCAGCCTTTTTCGCCTCGTCGGCCTTCTTGGCTTCGTCAGCCTTTTTCGATTCCTCGGCCTTTTGAGCCGCCTCTTCTTTCTTTTGTTCCGCAGCAGCCTTCACCGCTTCCTGCTCGACCTTCTTCTGTTCCATCTGCTCGACTTCAGTCTGGCGCGCAGCCGACTTCTGAGCCTCACCCGCAATCTTCTGATTGGTCTGGGTAGTGGCCTGACTTTTCGATTTCAGCTGATACAGGGTCGCCTGCACGATCGGCTTGGCTGGCGGCAGGTCCGGGGTCATGGCAAAGCTGACGAACAACATGCCAAACACCAGCACATGCAGGGCAATCGCCCAAACGCTAGGCCAGAAGTAGCTTTCCGAGGCGGACGGCTCTCGCTGTTGGTGCATCAGGGCGCCTCGGTAATCAAGCCAACATTACCGACGCCGGCCTTCTGCAGCCCGCCCATGGCACCCATGACGGAGCCATAGTCGACTGCTTTGTCACCGCGGATGAATACTTGGGTGTGCTTGCCACCTTCGTTACCGGCGCGAATGATCTTGGTCACCGCATCGGTCATCGCCGGCAACGTCAGGGCCTTGTCCTGTTGCTTCTGAGTGTCGACTTCGCTGCCAAGGTTCCAGTAATAGGTCTTGTCGGACTTGATCGAAATGGTCAGCACCTGAGTGTTGTTGTCTTGCGGCAAGGCTTCGCTGGAAACCTTGGGCAGATCAACCTTCACACCCTGGTTGAGCATCGGCGCGGTCACCATGAAGATCACCAGCAGCACCAGCATCACGTCGATGTAAGGCACTACGTTCATCTCGGCGACCGGCTTGCGCTTGGTTCGAGCTCGAGTGATTAAAGCCATCGGGAGGTACCTGCTTATTCTTCGCTGGTGTGCACTTTACGGTGCAGGATCGCCTGGAATTCATCGGCGAAGGTGTAGTAACGGCCAATCAGGTTCTCGCCGCGTGCGGCAAAGCGGTTATAGGCGATCACCGCAGGGATGGCGGCAAACAGACCGATCGCAGTGGCGATCAGGGCTTCGGCGATACCGGGAGCCACGGTGGCCAGAGTCGCTTGCTGAGCCTGGGCCAGACCACGGAAGGAGTTCATGATCCCCCACACCGTACCGAACAGGCCGATATACGGGCTGACGGAGCCAACGGTGGCAAGAAAAGGCAGGCTCTGCTCAAGCTTCTCTTCCTCACGGGAAATGGCGACGCGCATGGCGCGGGCCACGCCTTCCATCACCGCTTCCGGGTCTACACCAGGCTGCTGGCGCAGACGGGAGAATTCCTTGAAGCCGGCACGGAAGATCTGCTCCACACCCGAATCCGGGTCCGGATTGCTGCCGGCCTGGCGATAGAGCTTGGACAGGTCGATACCCGACCAGAAGCGCTCCTCAAAGCTCTCCAGGGCACGTCGACCGGCACGCAGCAGGTTGCTGCGCTGAAAAATCATGACCCAAGAGGTAACCGATGCGGCTACCAGGGTCAGCATGACCAGTTGAACCACAACACTGGCATTGCTGACCAGGCTCCACATGGAGGAATGGTCGACGACGGTAGGTTCCACGCTAAATCTCCTGCTTTGATTGTTTACCCGCGCCGCTCACGGCGGCAAAGGCCACACGTAGAGTTTCGGGAATGGCCCGAGGTTTCAAACTGTTGGTGCGTACACACGCCACCAAAAACTGCCCCTCACAGAGCAGCGTTGCATCCGTTGCCCGCCTGACCTGCTGTTTGAAGCGCAGGCTGGCACGGTTCAATTCGATGACTTCAGCGCTAACCAGCAGTTCATCATCCAGTCGCGCCGGGGCGTGATAACGCGCCTCGCTGGAATGCACGACGAATAACAGGTCCTCCCCTGCCAGCTGGGATTGGGCAAAGCCCAGCTCCCGTAGCCGCTCGGTTCGAGCCCGCTCCATGAACTTAAGGTAATTGACGTAATAAACGATGCCGCCGGCATCGGTGTCCTCGTAATAAACGCGACAGCGATGTGCGAACGACTGATCCCCGTTTTGCGCGCGCATACTCTAGTGCTTACTCCTGAGGTTGCCAATCCGGCCAGGCAACTGTTTTTTCATTCTCTGAAACATTTTCACTGACAGAATGACGACGCCAGTCACTGGGACAGCACAAACCTCGAATAAATCGTCGAGCCAAGCGCTTTTAATCGTCCACTGCATCGAGGAATTCGTCTACTACGGGCATTTCGCCCAATCGTGACGGAATGTTTAATCCAAAATGCAGATAAGCATGACGCGTCACCACCCGCCCCCTTGGCGTGCGCATGATATAGCCCTGCTGGATCAGGTACGGTTCAAGCACATCCTCGATGGTATGGCGCTCCTCGCTGATGGCAGCGGCCAGGCTGTCCACGCCTACCGGGCCACCGTCGAACTTCTCGATCATGGTCAAGAGTAGACGCCGATCCTGATGATCGAAGCCATGTTCGTCCACATCCAGCAGGTTGAGCGCCAGGTCAGCCACCGCCTTCGTAATGTGCCCCTTGGCGCGCACTTCGGCGAAGTCACGCACACGACGCAGCAAACGGTTGGCGATACGCGGTGTGCCCCGGGCACGCCGCGCGATTTCAAACGAGCCTTCAGGGTCCAGCGGCAAGCCAAGGATGCTCGCCGAACGACTGACGATCGTGGCCAGATCCGCCGTGCTATAGAACTCCAGACGTTGAACAATCCCAAAACGGTCTCGCAGCGGATTGGTCAGCATCCCCGCTCGCGTGGTGGCGCCCACCAGAGTGAACGGCGGCAAATCGAGCTTGATCGAGCGAGCCGCCGGGCCTTCGCCAATCATGATGTCGAGTTGGAAATCCTCCATTGCCGGGTAAAGTACTTCCTCGACAATCGGCGAAAGCCGGTGGATTTCGTCGATAAACAGCACATCGTGCGGCTCTAGGTTGGTCAACAACGCTGCCAGATCACCGGGACGTTCCAGCACCGGACCTGAGGTGGACTTAATCGACACCCCCATTTCCTGGGCAATGATGTTGGCCAGGGTGGTCTTGCCCAGCCCCGGCGGACCGAAGATCAACGTGTGGTCCAGGGACTCACTGCGCCCGCGCGCCGCCTGGATGAACAGCTCCATCTGCTCGCGCACGGTGGGCTGGCCGATGTATTCAGCCAGGCTCAGGGGGCGGATGGCCCGGTCCTGGATTTCTTCACGGTCGCGCGGGCCGGTGGCCGCGATCAGACGATCAGCTTCAATCACTTAAATCATTCCCTTCAGGGCGCGGCGGATCATGTCTTCACTGCTCAGGTTCTTATCCTTGATGGCCGATACCGCTTTGCTCGCTTCCTGGGGTTTGTAGCCCAAGGAAATCAACGCGCTGACTGCATCGCTTTCGGCGCTGGCAACCTGGGACGCCGGCATATCAGGCTGGTTCGGCACCAAGGCAAACATGCTCGGCACCACTTCCCAGGCTTTGAAGCGGTCCTTGAGTTCCACCAGCAAGCGCTCGGCGGTTTTCTTGCCGACGCCCGGCACCTTGGTCAGCGCCGAGGTGTCCTGCGCCGATACGGCGCGCACCAGTTCGTCCACTTCCAGACTGGACATCAAGGCCAGCGCCAGTTTCGGTCCCACGCCATTGAGGCGGATCAGTTCGCGGAAGAAGTCACGGTCGCGCTTGCCAATGAAACCATAGAGCAATTGCGCGTCTTCGCGCACCACCAGATGGGTATGCAGCGTGAGCGGCTCGCCGACCGACGGCAGGCGATACAGGGTGGTCATGGGCACTTCCAGCTCGTAGCCCAGCCCGTTGACATCCAAAATAAGGTGCGGCGGCTGTTTTTCAGCCAGGGTGCCGCGCAAACGTCCAATCACGGTACAGATCCTTAACACTTAGGGTCAGATCAAAGCCTGACCGGAAATCTCGATTGCGCTGATGCTATCAGAGACGCAGGCGACCGCCACGACTGCGTGCCGTACCCAGGCCATGAGGCAGCAGACTGGAACGGGTGTGCGCATGGCAGATGGCAATGGCGAGGGCGTCGGAGGCGTCGATTTGCGGTTTAGCCGTGAGTTTGAGCATGTGCATGACCATCATCTGCACCTGCTCTTTATTGGCACCACCAGTACCGACCACAGCCTGCTTGACTTGGGTCGCGGTGTATTCGGCGATCTCCATGCCCTCCTCCGCGCCAGCAACGATGGCCGCACCACGGGCCTGGCCGAGTTTGAGCGCCGAGTCGGCGTTCTTGGCCATAAACACTTTTTCGATACCCATGGTCACCGGCCCGTAGGTCTGGATCACTTCACGCACGCCGCGATAGACGATCTGCAAGCGCTCGGCCAACTCCCCCGAACCGGTACGAATACAACCCGACGCAACGTAGACGCAGCCACGCGGAGTCTGCTGCACCACGCCAAAACCGGTGATGCGCGAACCGGGGTCGATACCTAGGATTAAAGTCATAACGCCTGCGGGTTGGGTTAAACACATTTTTTGATACAGGGAAGATTCAATGTGGGAGGGGGCTTGCCCCCGATTGCAGAGTATCAGTCGCCACATACAGCGACTGATACACCGCTATCGGGGGACAAGCCCCCTCCCACAATTAATCCACATCGTGCTTCAGCCTAGCTGTTCGGCCACTGACTCTGGAATATCGGCATTCGAATAGACGTTTTGTACATCGTCCAGATCTTCAAGCATATCCAGCAGCTTCAACACTTTCTGCGCGCCTTCCAGGTCCAATTCGGCACTGGTCGTCGGCAGCATCACGATTTCTGCGTCGGTGCCTTTGAAGCCGGCAGCTTCCAATGCATTGCGCACAGCATAGAAACTGGCAAACGAGGTGAAAACATCGATGGAACCGTCGTCGTTGGTGACCACGTCGTCGGCATCCGCCTCCATCGCCGCTTCCATCAGCGCGTCTTCATCGGTGCCCGGCGCGAAGGTGATCTGCCCCTTGCGCTCGAACAGATAGGCCACCGACCCGTCAGTACCGAGGTTGCCACCGCACTTGCTGAACGCATGGCGCACGGCAGCCGCGGTGCGGTTACGGTTATCGGTCATGCACTCGACCATCACCGCCACGCCGCCCGGGCCGTAGCCTTCGTAGGTCAGCTCGACCATGTCGTCGGTATCGGCAGCACCGGCACCACGGGCCACGGCGCGATCAATAATGTCGCGGCTCATATTGGCGCCCAGCGCCTTATCCAACGCCAGGCGCAGACGCGGGTTGGAGCCCGGATCACCGCCGCCCTGACGGGCAGCGACGGTCAATTCGCGAATCCACTTGGTGAAGATCTTGCCTTTCTTGGCATCCTGACGCTCTTTGCGGTGCTTGATGTTCGCCCACTTGGAATGGCCAGCCATAACACAACTCCGAATTCTCTAGAAACCTGATCAATCCCGCCCCAGGCCGGACCTTTCTCTTTAAAAACACAACCCTTGTAACGCAAAGGCGCATCCGAAGATGCGCCTTTTTAGACCGCGTAAACCTCAGTGCGCTTTCACGCAGCGGCTTTACTCAGCCTTCGGCGTCTCGCGCAGGCGGATATGCAGCTCGCGCAATGCCTTGGCATCCACTACGCCCGGTGCCTGGGTCATGACGTCCGCGGCACTCTGGGTTTTCGGGAAGGCGATCACTTCACGGATCGACTGGGCACCGGTCATCAGCATCACCAGACGGTCCAGACCGAAGGCCAGGCCACCGTGGGGCGGGGCCCCGTACTTCAAGGCGTCGAGCAGGAAGCCAAATTTCTCTTCCTGCTCCGCCTCATCAATGCCCAGCAGACGGAAGACCGCTTGCTGCATCTCTTTACGGTGGATACGGATCGAACCGCCACCCAGCTCAGTGCCGTTGAGCACCATGTCGTAAGCGCGCGACAGTGCGCCCGCCGGGTTGGCCTCCAACTCGGCCGGGGAGCATTTCGGCGCGGTGAACGGGTGGTGCAAGGCGCTGAAGCTGCCGTCGTCGTTCTCTTCGAACATCGGGAAGTCAACGACCCACATCGGCGCCCATTCGCAGGTCAGCAGGTTCAGGTCGTGGCCCAGCTTGATCCGCAGCGCGCCCAGCGCTTCGCTGACGATCTTGGCCTTGTCGGCACCGAAGAACACGATGTCGCCATCGACCGCACCCACGCGATCGAGGATCACGTTCAGGTTGGCTTCCGGGATGTTCTTCACGATGGGCGATTGCAGGCCATCAACGCCGTTGGCGCGCTCGTTGACCTTGATGTACGCCAGGCCCTTGGCACCGTAGATGCCGACGAACTTGGTGTAGTCGTCGATCTGCTTGCGCGGCATGCTCGCGCCGCCAGGCACGCGCAGGGCAGCGATGCGGCATTTAGGGTCGTTGGCCGGGCCGCTGAACACCTTGAAGTCGACTTCTTTCAGCTGATCGGCCACGTCCACCAGTTCCAGCGGGTTACGCAGGTCTGGTTTGTCGGAACCGTAGCGACGCATGGCTTCTTCGAAGGTCATGTGCGGGAATTCGCCGAATTCCAGGCCCAATACTTCTTTGAACAGGTTGCGGATCATCTGCTCGGTCAGGCCCATGATCTCTTTTTCATCGAGGAAACTGGTCTCGATGTCGATCTGGGTGAATTCCGGCTGACGGTCGGCGCGCAGGTCTTCGTCGCGGAAGCACTTGGCGATCTGGTAGTAACGGTCGAAGCCGGCCACCATCAGCAACTGTTTGAACAACTGCGGCGATTGCGGCAGGGCAAAGAAGCTACCGGCGTGGGTGCGGCTAGGCACCAGGTAGTCACGCGCGCCTTCCGGGGTGGCCCGGGTCAGGATCGGCGTTTCAACGTCGAGGAAGCCGTTCTCGTCGAGGAAGCGACGGATGCTGGTGGTCATGCGCGAGCGCAGACGCAGCTTCTCGGCCATTTCCGGACGACGCAGGTCCAGGAAGCGGTAGCGCAGGCGGGTTTCTTCGCCGACGTCGGAGTATTCGTTGAGTGGGAACGGCGGGGTTTCCGACTCGTTCAACACTTCCAGTTCGTAGCCCAACACCTCGATACCGCCGGAGGCCATGTTCTTGTTCACGGCACCTGCCGGACGCAGACGCACCTTGCCGGTGATCTTCACCACGTACTCACTGCGCACGCGGTCGGCGGCGGCAAAGCTCTCGGCGCGGTCCGGGTCGAACACCACTTGGGCCAGACCGTCACGATCACGGATATCGAGGAAGATCACCCCGCCGTGGTCGCGGCGACGGTGAACCCATCCGCAAAGGGTAATTTCCTGACCTTCCAGGGTCTCGTTCAGTTGGCCGCAATAGTGGCTGCGCATCATGGTCGTGGTTTCACTTCTCGTAATTCGAAATTCGGTGGAGGCCTGCCTCGTCACCGTTCATATAAGCCAGGTGACGGATAATGCAGGAGCCTGCGCGTAGAGTTCAACTCAGTCTGCTTTGTCGCCGCCCGCCAGATTCTTCTTGGCGCCGGTCTTGAAATCGGTCTCGTACCAGCCGCTGCCACTGAGGCGAAAGCCCGGCATGGACAACATCTTCTTGAGTTCAGGAGCCTGGCAGGCCGGGCAATCGACCAACGGCGCGGCGCTGATCTTCTGGATGGCTTCCAACTGATGACCACAGGAAGCACATTGATAGTCGTACATGGGCATGGCGATGTCTCGGCGAACAGATCGTTACTGCGCCACGCCTGCCCGAAGGGTAAAGCCCCGGCCTGCGCAGCAAAGCGCGGGATTATATCTGGTAAATCGAGCCAGCGCAGCCGGCTTTCTGCCCGGGAGCCAGCCCGCCAACACAGCGAGCCGACCCCGGGCACCTTTGTTTACTCCGGGTCGGGCGCAGCCGTACGGCCTTTTAACAGGTGAACCACGCACACCACCCTGACCAGACCACTGAAGTTTTTCACACCTCCATAACGCAAGTGCACTTCCCGATCGACGTAAGACAGTAACGCACTGACTGAACAGGCGTTGATCCTGGCGATTTCCGTAAGGATATTCCAATAGATCTGCTCAAGCCGCAGGCACGTCGAAAACCCGTTGAGCCTGACTGATCGGGACAATGGCCTTGCCAACCCCATATCGAACCCTTTGGCAAAGGGATCGATCTTTATCTGATGAAAGCCACAGGATTCCATGACTCCATTACTCACTGCGCGTGACATACACCTGACACTCCATTGCCAAACAGCAGCCCATGGGTCGCTCCCATTGGACAGTGGGCTTATCAAACAGCAGGAAGCGCGGGCTCAGCCAGAAGACAGGGAGTTGATACCTGTAGGACAACGCCAGGAAGCGTGCAGAAACGAGCGAGCGACGCCAGGACGGCGCCGCTCAGACTCGACTTACTTGGCTTCGAGCAGGGAACGCAACATCCACGCGGTCTTTTCGTGGACCTGCATACGTTGCGTCAACAGATCCGCAGTCGGCTCATCGCTGACTTTGTCGAGCAACGGAAAGATGCCGCGGGCAGTACGCGTAACGGCCTCCTGGCCCGCCACCAGTTGCTGGATCATCTCTTCGGCGCTCGGCACGCCCTCCTCCTCCTTGATCGAAGAAAGACGAGCGTAGATCGAATAAGCGCCCGGCGCCGGGAAGCCCAATGCGCGGATACGCTCGGCAATGGAGTCCACCGCCAGCGCCAGCTCGTTGTACTGTTCCTCAAACATCAGGTGCAGCGTTCGAAACATGGGGCCTGTAACGTTCCAGTGGAAGTTGTGGGTCTTCAAGTACAGTACATAGGTATCGGAAAGCAGCCGCGAAAGCCCATCGACGATGGATTTACGATCTTCTTCACTGATACCGATATCGATTGCCATGTTTATCCCCTTCAATTGACGAGCATTCATTGATCAGGTGCAACACCACTCTAGCAAGCGCACAGGTCATGCGCAGCGAGCGAGGTGCGACAAATCGCCCTTGAGTGGTAAATCGCGAATCAAGGTAGGAAATATCCTAAAAATCCATTCCAAAACAAGCACACCTGTCTAGGACAAGCGTTTGCCAAGGAAATGCCCCGCCCCTTGCAACACCCCGAAATGCTTGATTTGAGAAGGCACGGCCTTTGCTGTTAAATAGGCAGCGTGTCGCCATCGTTAATGTCTGCGATGGCCGGCATAGGCTGATACCCGCGCACGTGCCCAACGCCTCCCATTGTTCAGAAGCGAACCGTGCCAGTCAGCTCTTCCTAGTGATCCGTCTTAACGTGAGTTAATCAAAATGTTGAAAATCGTCCACCTGCTAACGGGCGTTGCAGCTTTGCTGCTGTCCTTTATACCGAGCCTGCAACCAGAGAGCCTGCCGTACCTGCAACAACACGACGCGCTGTACCTGGCACTGTTCGGCCTTCTTAACCTGACGTTGGCACCCGTGGTCCCTTACTGGAACAAGGGCACTCGTCATCAACTGCAAAACCTGGTCAGCGCGCTGTTGGTTCTGACCGTTGTCGTACAAACCCTCACCCTCCTGGCACCCATGCCTGAAGTGGGCGGCCACCCGGCCATCCTGCTCAGCCTGGTCATTGCTGTGGTCGCCATCGCTCTTCATCTGGCCATCAGCTTCTACCGTGCATCTCCGGCGGCCGCGTCGCAAACCTACGACATGACCAATCGGGATACCGGTACCGTCAAGTGGTTCAACACCTCCAAAGGCTTCGGCTTTATTTCCCGCGATTCGGGCGACGACATCTTCGTCCACTTCCGGGCCATTCGCGGCGAAGGCCATCGCGTCCTGGTGGAAGGCCAGCGCGTGGAGTTCTCCGTAATGAATCGCGACAAAGGCTTGCAAGCCGAAGACGTGATCGCTGCACTGCCGCGCCGCTGACTCCAGCCCTGGCAGCAAAAAAAACCGCGATCCAGCCTGGCTGAGTCGCGGTTTTTTCATGGCCCCTCTTTAATAGTGAGGCGGTGGCGCTTCCTCTTCGGACGTTTCGAACTGGCCGCCCATCTCTTCCTGACGCTTGAGCAGCGCGGCTATCTGCAGCTGCAGACGCTCGACCGCGCGTTGCTGGGTGACCAGGATGTCGTTGAGGGTCTCAATGGTGTCATCCTGAAAGGCCAGGCGGCTTTCCAGGTCGGTAACACGGTCTTGCAAGTCCATGATTCAGTCCTGGGCAAAATTGAAATCGGCAGGCAGCAGCTCGCGCAGACGCGCACGCAAGGCCACCCCCTGTTCTTGCGTATAAGGACGAGCCGGATGCTTGCCCCATACCGGAGCAGGCCAGGCGGCGTCGTCGCGTTTGCGCACGATCACATGCACATGCAACTGGCTGACGACGTTACCCAGCGCGCCGATATTCATTTTATCCGCGCCCAGACCATCGTTGAGCAACTGCGCCAGACCGGTCGTCTCTTCCCAGAGCTTTTGTTGATCTGCGACATCCAGGTGAAACACCTCGCTGATACCGTTGATGCGTGGGACCAGGATAAACCAGGGGTAGTTCGAGTCATTGGACAGCAGCAGGCGGCATAACGGGAAGTCCCCGATGACCAGTGTGTCTTGTTGCAGGCGTTGATCTAGGGCGAACACCGCGGGCACTCCATTCGGCAAGTCAGAATCAGGCCCCAGCATACCTTCGAATGCCGGCCGCTTCACAACGATTGAAGATAAGCCCGCGAGGCAGCCGGCTAAAAAACCTGCACCCTTTCGATGCAGGTAAATATTTGAGCTACGCTAGAACGGGCCCTGCCGAGACGCACCAAAATGACCCACCCGTGCCTCAAAGGGATCCGCCGATTACCCACTTATCGGGGTGAACCGGTAACGCTTCACACATGAACGGATTTTTTACACCTGACAACAGGCATTCCACAGAGAGGTCAAGCCCTAACCAAACGGCGTAAAAAGCCTGTGTTTATGCGGTTTTTACAGCTACGGAACTTTTTTCACGAAAAAATGACATTGGGTTACCGCTTTGAGCACGCTTGTTGCATTCACACCCACATCGTCGGCAACGGCACGGGTTCGGAGACCGGTGTTTCGCGATAAAAAACAACAGCGAGTCAGTACAAGGCAAGGATGCATTCGAACTTCGAAGGGAGTTTTGAAACAGTACTGAAGTTGTCAGTCCAGATACATTTTGGGCTGTGAATTTGCGACATGGAGCTAGCAATTTACGACAGCCTCGTAAAGAAGCTGAAAGGAAAGATGGGTAAGTATCGTCAATAGGGTCTGCGTGATATAACTTTGCGCCGACACAAAAAAGAAAGAGCCGCCCAGATAAAAATACAGGTGGGACGGCAGTACTCTTCCGAAAACCAAAGGAGCAAATCACGATGCGCGTGATGAAGTGGAGCATGATCGCACTGGCTGTTTCAGCCGGTACCTCGCAGTTCGCAATGGCGTCCGCCCAGGACGATTCCAAGGGTTTTATCGAAGACAGTACAGCAAGCATTCTGACGCGTGCTTTGTACTTCAGCCGTGACCGCCGTAACCACGATGCTGAGCAAAGCCGTATCGAAGAAACGGGTCTGGGCTTCCATGGTCTGTTCAGCTCAGGCTACACCCAAGGCACCATCGGTGTTGGTGTTGATGTCATCGGCCTGCTGGGCGTCAAGCTCGATAGCGGCAAAGGTCGTGCAGGTACCGGCCTTTTCCCAGAAGGGTCCGACGGTCGTTCGCAAGATGACTACTCCAAAGCCGGCGCTGCCGTGAAATTCCGTATTTCCAACACCGTCCTGAAGGTTGGTGATCAATACACTACCGCCCCAGTATTCGCCTCCGATGACAGCCGCCTGCTGCCGGAACTGCCGCAGGGCGTTTCCATCACCAGCAACGAAATCAAAGATCTGAAACTGGAAGCCGGTCATTTCACCTCGATCGTTGCGCAGGATCAAACCTATCGCGACAGTATCGCCAGCTCTGAACCAGGCTCGAAACGCGGCCTGCGCGATGCCAACTTCTTGGGCGGCGTGTACTCTTGGACCCCTGAGGTCACCACCAGCCTCTACTACTCCAAAGTGGAAGACTATTGGAAGAAGATCTACGCCAACGTGAACTGGACCCACGCGCTCAGCGACGACCAGTCCGTGGCTGTCGACTTCAACATCTACGACACCAAGAGCGACGGCGCCGGCCTGGTACGTGCTGACAAAGACAGCACCACCAAGCTCGACAACCGTGCGTTCAGCCTGCAAGGCGCGTACACCATTGGCGCTCACACCTTCACCCTGGCAGCACAGAAGGTCAGCGGCGACGGCCAGTACGGTTACGGCGTAGACGGCGGCGGCACGATTTTCCTGGCCAACTCCATCGCCCGTTCCGACTTCAACGCTGAAGACGAGAAGTCCTACCAGGCTCGCTATGACCTGAACATGGCGACCTTTGGCATCCCAGGCCTGAGTTTCATGACTCGTTATGTGAAAGGTACTGGCGCCAACACCTCGACCACTAACAATGGTAAAGAGTGGGAACGCGATATCGAAGCCAAATACGTGATCCAGAGCGGTCCAGCCAAAGACCTGAGCCTGCGCGTACGTCAAGCGACCTATCGCTCGTCTGATCAGGTTTACTCGGGCTCTCTCGACGAACTGCGTCTGATCGCGCAATACCCGCTGAACATCTTGTAATTGTCGGTTTAATTACAACGATGACTTAAGGCCTCGGCCGTAAAATAGAAAGCCGGCCTTCTGTTTCCAGAAGGCCGGCTTTTTTTTGCAAAATTATTACATCGGAAAAATAACTAGCAAGCTAACTAACGAGATTAAGGTGAGACGTTTAACCTGACCGAATGGCCAAGTTAAACTTTCGCTCTTTTTATTACTTCGGCGCCGCTTCCTGCATTACACGAATAACCCGCTGCGGAAATGGAATATCAATCCCCGCCGCTTTCAAACGGTCACGTGCGAATTCATTGAGCATAAACATCACATCCCAATAATCCGCCGTTTTAGTCCAGCAGCGCAGCGAAACGGTGATCGAGCTATCCCCCAAGGTGGAAACCACGGCTACAGCGGCTGGGTCTTCCAGTACGCGTGGGTCCCTGGCCAGCTCCAGCAGAACGTCGCGGGCTTTCTGCAGGTCGGCTTCATAGTCCACACCGACGTCGAACACCACCTTGCGGGTCGGTTGACGGTTGGTGTTGGTGATGATCCCGTTGGACAGGATGCCATTCGGCACGATGACAGTTTTGTTGTCGCCCGTACGCAGCACCGTGTGGAAAATCTGAATGCTGTCGACGGTGCCAGAGGTACCTTGGGCTTCGATCCAGTCGCCGATGCGGAACGGGCGGAACAGCAGAATCAGCACCCCACCGGCAAAGTTCGCCAGGCTGCCTTGCAACGCCAGACCAATGGCCAGGGTGGCGGCACCAATAGCGGCAACGAAGGAGGTGGTTTCTACACCGATCATCGAGGCCACGCTGACAATCAGCATCACCTTGAGCACGATGTTCGCCAGGCTGGTGATGAAATGCTGCAACGCCAGGTCAGCGTTGCGTACCGCCAGCAAACGGCCCACGCGATGGGTCAATTTATTGATCAGCCACCAGCCGATGGCCAGGGTGATAACGGCGAGCAAAACCCGGCTGCCGTATTCCATGATCATCGGGATCCAGGACTGGGAAGTCTTGACCAGACGATCCACTTCAGCGTTCAAGTCCATTGCTGTTCTCCTATTTATGGACGGTCGGCGCTTAAAGCAATTGAGCCCCGTAGGGCTCAAGAGTAGGCGCAATTATTGGGGGGTGGGACGTCAAAAACGCCCTTGGGTTCCCCAGGCAGCCATCAGTCGCGGAAGTTATTGAACTGCAGCGGCATGTCGAAGGACTTGGCGCGCAGGGCCGCGATGGCCTCTTGCAGGTCGTCACGCTTCTTACCGGTGACGCGTACCTGCTCGCCCTGGATGGCGGCCTGGACCTTGAGCTTGGCGTCCTTGATATGCGCGACGATTTTCTTCGCCAGCTCCTTGTCGATACCTTCTTTGAGGATGACTTCCTGCTTCATCAGCTTGCCAGAGGCGTAGGCGTCCTTGATTTCCAGGCACTGCGCGTCGATCTTGCGTTTGACCAGGGACAGCTTGAGGATCTCGATCATCGCTTCCAGCTGGAAATCGGCTTCAGCGGTCAGGTTGACGGTCAGTTCCTTTTCCTTGAATTCGAAGCTGCCCTTGCCCTTCAGGTCATAGCGACGGTCCAGCTCCTTGACGGCGTTCTCGACGGCGTTGGTGACTTCGTGTTTGTCCAGTTCAGATACCACGTCGAACGAAGGCATGTGATTTCTCCAATATAAGGGGCGGGTTCAGTAGAGATGGAGCGCGCCCGAGCTAAAATGCCGGGGCATTATAGCGGTTCTTTCGTCCCGTTCACTGTGAGCGACCTTGCGGAGTACAAACTGATGTCGACCACCTGGCATATTCTCGGCGCCGGCAGCCTGGGCACACTCTGGGCCACACGGCTGGCGCGCGCGGGCGTGCCTGTGCGCTTGATCCTGCGCGACGAGACGCGCCTGGCCAGTTATCAGGCGGGCAACGGGCTGACCCTGGTGGAGCATGGTGAAGCACATACCTACCCGGTGATTGGCGAAACGCCCGACAGCCCGACGCCGATCCATCGCCTTCTGGTCGCGTGCAAAGCCTACGACGCCCAAGCGGCAATCGCACAGCTGCAACCGCGCCTGGTACCGGATGCCGAGTTGATTCTGCTGCAGAACGGCCTGGGCAGTCAGGACGCGGTGGCCGCGCAGTTGCCCATGGCGCGTTGCATCTTTGCCTCCAGCACCGAGGGTGCTTTCCGCGACGGCGACTGGTGCGTGGTATTCGCCGGCCATGGTTACACCTGGCTGGGAGACGCCCGCCACCCGACGCCCCCGCTCTGGCTGGATGACCTGCACATCGCCGGCATCCCCCACGCCTGGAGCACCGATATCCTGACGCGCCTGTGGCGCAAGCTGGCGCTCAACTGCGCGATCAACCCACTGACCGTGCTTTACCAATGCCGTAACGGTGGCCTGCAAAACCATCGCTGTGAAGTGGCAACCTTGTGTGGGGAGTTGAGCGAACTGCTGAAATGCGCTGGCCAGCCTGCCGCAGCCCTGGATTTACAGGATGAAGTGGAGCGGGTGATTCACGCCACTGCCGCCAACTATTCGTCCATGTATCAGGACGTCGCCAATGCCCGACGCACCGAAATCAGCTATCTGTTGGGCTATGCTTGCCAGGCGGCAGCCCGTCACCAATTGAAGCTGCCTCACTTGCAGCAGTTGCACGAGCGTCTGGTCGACGAGCTGCGCGCGCGCGGATTGCCCCGCGACTGAACCACGCGCTACCCTGCCCGCCTGTCTATCTCCTGGAAAAAACCTGATGCCGCTGCGCCAGCGTCTAGAAAACCTACCGGTCGGGCAGAAACTGCTGGCGGCCTTGCTGGTGCTGCTGACCACCGTCCTGCTGGTGGCCAACCTGACCTTTATCAGCGCCGCCTACTGGATCTCCCAGGAAAGCATGGCCCCCCAGGCCTTGCAGGCTATCGGGCGACTGGTCTCCAACCCGGCGCTGGCCGCCGAAGCGCTCGAATCTCCCGAAAAGGCCAATGCCCTGCTCAATGAGTTGACCAGCTACTCACCTTTGCGCGCCGCCGCTTTATATGACAGCGCAGGCAACCGCCTGGCACAGATGCAACACGGTGATCGCCTGCACCTGCCGGACAATTACAGGCATATCGAAGCCTGGCGCGTGACTGAGTTTCGCACTAACCAAGTGATCACCCTGCCCCGCCCTGGGCAGCCATCCGGGCATCTGCTGCTGGTCGCCAGTAGCGAACTGCCGGTAGCGTTTTACACCGGCACGCTGACCGCCAGCCTGGGCATCCTGATTTTCAGTGTGCTGCTGTGGCTAGTCATCGCGCGTCAGATCAAACGCCTGATCACAAAACCGATCCACGAACTGGAAGAACTGTCGCGCCAAGTGACCCGGGAAGAGAACTATGCCCTGCGCGCCCGGCGTGGCAATCACGATGAGATCGGCAGCCTGGCCGAAGCCTTCAATACCATGCTTTCGCGCATCGAAGCCCGCGAGCAGCAACTCAAGCGCGCCCGCGACGATTCCCAGGCCGCCTACGATCAAGCCCAAGGCCTGGCGGAAGAGACGCGTCATACCAATCGCAAACTGGAACTGGAAGTCCAGGTACGCAGCAAGATCGAGAAAAAACTCACCGGGTTCCAGAATTACCTCAACAGCATCATCGACTCGATGCCTTCGGCGCTGATTGCCCTAGACGAACAGCTCTACGTCACCCAGTGGAACCAGGAAGCCAGCGCACTTTCCGGTACGCGGCTGGATGAAGCCTTGAACCAGCCGATCTACCTGGCCTTTCAGCCGCTCAAACCGTTCCTGCCGCAGATCAAGGCCACGGTCGAGCAACACACCGTGGAGCGCATCGAACGGGTGACCTGGGTCAAGGACGATGAGCCCAAACATTACGCTCTGACCTTTTACCCGCTGACAGGCGGTGCCGGTCGTGGCGTCGTGATCCGTATCGATGACATCACCCAGCGCCTGTCCCTTGAAGAAATGATGGTGCAGTCGGAAAAAATGCTCTCCGTCGGCGGGCTTGCCGCCGGTATGGCCCACGAGATCAATAACCCGCTGGGGGCGATCCTGCACAACGTGCAGAACATCCGGCGCCGCTTGTCTGCGGACTTGCCCAAGAACCTGGAACACGCCGAACAGGTCGGCGTCGAGCTGGCCATGGTCAACCGTTACCTGCAAAGCCGCGAAGTGCCGCAGTTGCTCGATGGCATCCAGCAAGCGGGCGCGCGGGCGGCGAAGATCGTGACCCATATGCTCAGTTTCAGCCGCCGCAGCAATCGACAGATGGCCCCTTGCGATTTGCCGGCGCTGATCGATCAGGCCGTGGAAATTGCCGGCAATGACTTCGACTTGACCATCGGCTTTGACTTCAAGGGCCAGGCGATCATCCGTCAGTTCGATCCGCAACTGGGCCCGGTACCCGGTACTGCCAACGAACTGGAACAGGTGCTGCTCAACCTGCTGAAAAACGCAGCTCAAGCCATTCACCTGCGTGAGGATGACCGCGAGCCGGGCCGCATCATCCTGCGCACCCGCCTGAATCCGCCCTGGGCCGAGATCCAGGTGGAAGACAACGGCATCGGCATGAGTGAAAACGTGCGCAAACGCACGTTCGAGCCCTTTTTCACCACCAAGGAAATCGGCCAGGGCACCGGGCTGGGGCTGTCGGTGTCGTACTTCATCATCACCAACAACCACAAAGGCCAGATGGAAGTGCAGTCCACCCTTGGCCAAGGCACCTGTATTACCCTGCGCCTCCCCTTGGCCGGCAGCCAACTGCCGGCCCACGAACTGACCCCACTGGAGCAATGACCATGGGCTTTCGCCTGTCGAAAATCTATACCCGCACCGGCGACACAGGTGAAACCGGCCTGGGCGACGGCCGCCGCGTTCCCAAGGACCACCCACGTGTCGAAGCCATTGGCGAAGTCGATACGCTGAACAGCCAGTTGGGATTACTGCTGGCCGGCCTTGAAGAGCAGAGCGGGCAGCATCCGGCGCTCAATGATGTGATCGAAGTGCTCGCGCCTTGCCAGCATCGGCTGTTCGACCTGGGTGGTGAGCTGGCGATGCCGGTGTACAAAGCGTTGAATGCGGCGGAAGTGGATCGCCTGGAAGCGGCGATCGATCGTTGGAACGAAGAAGTCGGGCCACTGGAAAACTTTATCTTGCCGGGTGGTTCCGCGCTGATTGCCCAGGCCCATATGTGCCGAAGCCTGGCCCGCAGTGCCGAGCGACGGTGTCAGCACCTGAATGCTATCGAGCCGCTGGAAGGCGTGGGGTTGGCGTATATCAATCGTTTGTCGGATCTGCTGTTTGTGGCAGCGCGGGTGATCGCCAAGCGCCAGGGTGTCGCGGAGGTTTTGTGGCAGGCTGCGGCGAAGCCCCATTGATCATGATTCGGTGACCGGGAGGGCCTATCGGGGGCAAGCCCCCTCCCACCTTTGATCTGTAAAAACATTCCAATGTGGGAGGGGGCTTGCCCCCGAAGACGGCGGGTCAGTTTACAATTTGTTGGCTGATGCAAAGCAATAGGGGCCAAGCCCCCTCCCACCGTTGTNNGCCCCCGATAAGGCCCGCCGGAGCAACCTCAAGCCTGCGGCCAGAACGCCCTGATACCCGCCACACCCTGGGCACCGGCTTCCCAAGCCCGCTCCCGCTCCGCAGGCCCGACCCCACCCAGCAAATATACCGGCTTGTTGAACCCACGGATCAATTCCATCGCCTGCTCCCAACCCAATGGCTGCGCATCGGGATGGGTCTGGGTCGGCTGAACCGGCGACAGGGTGACAAAATCCACGTCCATCAATTCAGCCAACGCCAGTTCTTCAGCGTTGTGGCACGAAGCCGCCAACCAGCGATCCTTCGGCAAAGGGCGGCCCTTGCTTGCATATTTGCGCAGTTGGGCCGAGGTCATGTGCCAGCCGGCGGAAGGGAAATCCCCCAGCCACTCGAACGGCCCTTTGAGCATCAATTGCGCCTTGCCGGCGCAAAGCCCCACCGCATCCACCGCCAGGTCACGGTATTTGGGGTCGTAGCCATTAGGCGCACGCAGTTGCACCAGCTTGATCCCACCGGCGATGGCTTTTTGGATACCGCGCAACAGGGGCGCGGCGTCCAGCTCGCCGGGGGTGATCAGGTATTCAGCCGGCAACCGTGCGGCCGCAACGATCGGCGCGTTGGCCGCCGGGAACTCATAGTTGAGCAGATCCCGCGGGGCCACCCACTCCAACGGTTGCCCTTCGGCGCCATGGGGCTCGCCGGTGAAGGCCGAGACTTCCCAGACATCCAGTAACACCTGCTTGTCCGGATAGTCATGTTGCACGTTGATCAGCGGTCGCGCCGTGGTGACCTGGATACCCAACTCTTCCTGCAACTCGCGGGACAACGCGGCGGCGACCGATTCATCGGCCTCCACCTTGCCTCCGGGAAACTCCCAGAGGCCGCCCTGGTGTTGGGTGTCGGCACGTCGAGCCAGCAGGATTCTGCCGTCGCCGCCGCGGATCACCGCTGCTGCTACATGCACGCGTTTCACCGTGTGTGTCCTCCGGCTATCAGGTGCGGTATTCCGCGTTGATTTTCACGTATTCGTGGGACAGGTCGGTGGTCCAGATGGTTTCGCTGCAATCGCCGCGACCCAGCTCGATGCGGATGGTGATTTCTTCCTGCTGCATCACCGCCGAACCCTGGGCTTCGGTGTAGCTTTCAGCACGGGCACCACGGCTGGCGATGCACACGTCGCCGAGGAATACGTCGATCTTGCTCACGTCCAGGTCTGGCACACCGGCACGGCCAACAGCGGCCAGGATACGTCCCCAGTTCGGGTCCGAGGCGAACAGTGCGGTTTTGATCAGCGGCGAATGGGCCACGGTGTAGCCGACATCCAGGCATTCCTGGTGGTTGCCGCCGCCGTTGACTTGCACGGTGACGAACTTGGTAGCACCCTCGCCGTCACGCACGATGGCCTGGGCCACGTCCATGCACACTTCGAACACTGCTTGCTTGAGGGCGGCGAAATAAGCGCCGCTGGCCTCGGTGATTTCCGGCAGATCAGCCTTACCGGTGGCGATCAGCATGCAGCAGTCGTTGGTCGAAGTGTCGCCATCGATGGTGATGCGGTTGAACGACTTGTTGGCACCGTCCAGCATCAGATTCTGCAGCACGCTGCGCGAAACCTTGGCGTCGGTGGCGATGTAGCCCAGCATGGTCGCCATGTTCGGTCGGATCATGCCCGCGCCCTTGCTGATACCGGTCACGGTTACGGTCACACCGTCGTGCACGAACTGACGGCTCGCGCCTTTTGGCAGGGTGTCGGTGGTCATGATGCCAGTGGCGGCCGCGGCCCAGTTATCCACAGACAGGTCATCCAGCGCCGCTTGCAGGGCACCTTCGATTTTTTCCACAGGCAGAGGCTCGCCGATCACACCCGTGGAGTACGGCAGCACCTGGCTGGCGTCCACGCCGGTCAGTTGGGCCAGCTTGGCGCAGGTGCGCGCGGCGGCCACCAGGCCAGGCTCACCGGTACCCGCGTTGGCGTTGCCGGTGTTGGTCAACAGGTAACGGATCGGCCCGGCAACGCGTTGCTTGGCCAGGATCACCGGCGCGGCGCAAAACGCATTGAGAGTAAACACACCTGCCACCGTCGAGCCTTCGGCGCAGCGCATCACCACCACATCCTTGCGGCCCGGGCGCTTGATACCGGCCGAAGCGATGCCGAGTTCAAAACCGGCAACCGGGTGCAATGTGGGCAAAGGACCAAGACCAACAGCCATGAATGCGCTCCTAAAATAAGGTGATGTCTGTGCCGTCGCTATCGACGGTGGGAATTAATGGCAAAACGCCGCGACGGCAAAGGCCGGTCGCGGCGCGGGGTGCTGCAGCGTCAGGCAAAAATCTTAGTTGATTTCGCCGTGGCAGTGTTTGAACTTCTTGCCCGAACCGCACCAGCACAGCTCGTTGCGGCCCAGCTTCTGCTCATTGCGAACCGGCGTTGGCGCCAAGGCCACTTCGACCTCTTCACCCAACGCTTCCGGCTGATCGAGGCCTGGCGCTTCGTCGTGCTGGAATTGCATGCGCGCGGCCAAGGCTTCCGCTTCCTGGCGCAGGCGTGCTTCTTCCTCGGCTGGGTCTTCGCGGCGTACCTGGACGTGGGAGAGCACGCGAATCGAATCGCGCTTGATCGAATCCAGCAGCTCGGAGAACAGGGTAAACGACTCGCGCTTGTACTCCTGCTTCGGGTTTTTCTGGGCGTAGCCACGCAGGTGGATGCCGTGACGCAGGTGATCCATGGTCGACAGGTGGTCTTTCCACAGGTCGTCCAGCACGCGCAATACGATTTGCTTCTCGAAGGTACGCAGTGCTTCGGCACTTGCCTGCTCTTCTTTCTCGTTGTACGCGGCGAGCAACTCGGCCATCAGTTTTTCGCGCAGGGTTTCTTCGTACAGGTGGTCGTCTTCGTCGAGCCACTGCTGGACCGGCAGATCCACACCGAAGTCGCTCTTCAATGCAGCTTCCAGACCGGCCACATCCCACTGTTCAGGCAGCGATTGTGGTGGAATGTGCGCGCTGACGGTGGCGTTGAGCACGTCCTGGCGGAAATCGGCGATGGTTTCGCCAATGTTGTCGGCGGCCAGCAACGTGTTACGCATGTGATAGATCACTTTACGTTGTTCGTTGTTGACGTCGTCGAACTCCAGCAGTTGCTTACGGATGTCGAAGTTGCGCCCTTCAACCTTGCGCTGTGCCTTCTCGATGGCATTGGTCACCATGCGGTGCTCAATGGCTTCACCGGACTGCATGCCCAGGGCCTTCATGAAGTTTTTCACCCGATCCGAAGCGAAAATGCGCATCAGGCTGTCTTCGAGGGACAGATAGAAACGGCTCGAACCGGCGTCACCCTGGCGACCGGCACGGCCACGCAGCTGGTTGTCGATACGGCGCGATTCATGACGCTCGGAAGCGATCACTTGCAGACCGCCAGACTCCAGTACCGCCTGATGGCGCTTCTGCCAATCGGCTTTGATCTGGGCGATCTGCTCAGGGGTTGGGTTGTCCAGGGATGCCACTTCCACTTCCCAGTTGCCGCCCAGCAGGATGTCGGTACCGCGACCGGCCATGTTGGTGGCGATGGTCAGTGCGCCTGGGCGACCGGCCTGGGCGATGATTTCGGCTTCTTTTTCGTGGAACTTGGCGTTGAGCACCTTGTGTTCGATGCCTTCCTTATTGAGCAGGTTGGACACATGCTCGGAAGTCTCGATGGTGGCGGTACCCACCAGGATCGGACGGCCCTTGGCCATGCCGTCCTTGATGTCGTTGATGATCGCCGCGTATTTCTCTTCGGCGGTCAGGAACACCAGGTCGTTGAAGTCTTTACGTGCCAATGGCTTGTTCGGTGGAATGACCACCACCGAAAGACCGTAGATCTGGTGGAATTCGAACGCTTCGGTGTCGGCCGTACCGGTCATGCCGGACAGCTTGTTGTACAGACGGAAGTAGTTCTGGAACGTGGTGGACGCCAACGTCTGGCTTTCCGCCTGGATGTTGAGCATTTCCTTGGCTTCGATGGCCTGGTGCAAACCTTCGGACAAACGGCGACCCGGCATGGTACGGCCGGTATGTTCGTCAACCAGTACGACCTGGCCGTCCTGCACGATGTATTCGACGTTGCGGTGGAAGAGCTTGTGAGCACGCAGACCGGCGTAGACGTGAGTCAACAGGCCCAGGTTATGCGCCGAGTACAGGCTCTCGCCCTCGGCCAGCAGGCCGATCTGGGTGAGCATGTCCTCGACGAACTGGTGACCGGCTTCATTGAGTTCGACCTGGCGGGTCTTTTCGTCAATGGTGAAGTGACCTTCTTTGGTCACCACGCCTTCCACTTCTTCGATGTGCTGGGTCAGACGCGGAATCAGCTTGTTGATTTCGGTATACAGGCGCGAGCTGTCTTCGGCCTGGCCGGAGATGATCAGCGGCGTACGGGCTTCGTCGATGAGGATGGAGTCGACTTCGTCGATCACGGCAAAATTGAGTTCGCGCTGGAATTTTTCTTCCATGCTGAACGCCATGTTGTCGCGCAGGTAGTCGAAACCGAATTCGTTGTTGGTGCCGTAGGTGATGTCGGCGGCATAGGCGGCGCGTTTTTCTTCCGGCGGCTGGAACGGCGTTACAACGCCGACGGTCAGGCCGAGGAATTCATACAGCGGGCGCATCCAATTGGCGTCCCGGCGAGCCAAGTAGTCGTTCACCGTCACAACGTGCACGCCCTTGCCGGACAGCGCGTTGAGGTAAACGCCAAGGGTCGCTACCAGGGTCTTGCCTTCACCGGTACGCATTTCGGCAATCATGCCTTCGTGCAAGGTCATGCCACCGATCAACTGGACGTCGAAGTGGCGCATGCCCATGACGCGCTTTCCGGCTTCACGGGCAACCGCAAAGGCTTCGGGCAGCAGTTTGTCGAGGGTTTCACCTTTGGCTATGCGGGCCTTGAACTCTTGGGTCTTGGCGCGCAATTGCTCGTCCGAAAGGGCAACCATCTGCTCTTCGAAGGCATTGACCAGCTGCACCGTCTTGAGCATGCGTTTGACTTCGCGCTCATTCTTGCTTCCAAAAAGTTTCTTTAACAAAGGCGCAAACATATCGGCAGGTTCTTCCACACATAGGGATGGAGGGCGCACCGTCAGTGGCCCGAGCAGCCCTCACGGCCGCATGCGAACGCGCATTCTACCCGGAATCGTGGGTGAGGAAAGTGGCGTTGTTCCCCGATGCAGGCATGGGGCGGTGAGAGGGCTTGTTTAAAATAAGGGCTTTTACGCGAACTTCAACCCATCGGGCGCAGAAGTTACCGATTGATTTCGTTGGCTAAGTGTCGTCGACGCAGGGCCTGAGGGCCGGCCGACGCTTTCTGCTAAGATGGCGGCTCTGTTACTTAAGGTGTCCAATCATGGCATTTCGCCCTGTCGCCGCCCGCGCCCCCGGCGTGTTGCTTCGCGAAGCCAAACCGTTGAAAGCCATTTTCGGCCATGCCCAACGCTTGGGCCTGTTGCAACGTCTGCTGGAAAGCCAATTGCAACCGGCTGCGCGCGAGCACTGCCGTGTCGCCTCTTGGCGCGAAGGCAATCTGCTGCTGATCGTGACTGATGGCCATTGGGCCACTCGCTTGCGCTATCAGCAAAAACGCCTGCAGCGTCAGTTGATGGCGTTCGATGAATTCGCCAACCTGACGCGCATCCAGTTCAAAGTACAACCGCCGACTGTCCAGCCAAGTACTGCCGTGCACTCGCACGACCTGTCGGTGAACGCGGCCGAGAGCATTCAGGCCACGGCCGAGGGGATCCGCGATCCGGGTTTGCGCGGCGCCCTTGAGCGGTTGGCTGCCCACGCCAAGCCCAAACCCTGACCGTCTATTTGCGTTTGCTGCCCCCCAGTAGCGAGCCGAGCAACCCTCGCACCAACTGCCGCCCCATCTGATTGGCCGCCTGCTGCATAGCCGATTTGAGCGCCTTACCTGCCGCCGTGCCGAGAAACGCCCCTGCCCTGTCGGTAAAACTCGGCGTTTCAGCGGCCTGGCCGGCGCCTTCGGTCGGGCCCAGCTCTTTGCGCGCCATCAGCACCTCATAGGCCGACTCGCGATCAATCGGTTTATCGTAGCGACCCTGTAGGGGCGACGCGGCGACCAGCGCTGCGCGCTCTACCTCGCTCAGTGGGCCGATCCGCGATTGCGGCGGCGCCACCAAGACGCGCTGGACGACTTCCGGCGTGCCTTTTTCCTGCAAGGTGCCTACTAATGCCTCACCCGTACCTAACTCGGTCAACACCGACAAAGCGTCAAACGCCGGGTTGGGTCGAAAGCCCTCCGCCACCGCCCGCAGGGACTTCTGCTCCTTGGTGGTGAACGCCCGCAATCCATGTTGAATCCGCAGGCCCAGTTGTGCGAGCACGGTGTCGGGCAGGTCGCCTGGGGATTGTGTGACAAAGTACACCCCTACCCCTTTGGAGCGAATCAGCCGCACCACCTGTTCCAAACGCTCTTGCAAGGCCTTGGGTGTGTCGGCGAACAGCAAATGCGCTTCATCGAAGAACAACGCCAGCAGCGGTTTGTCCGCATCGCCGCGCTCCGGCAGTTGCTCGAATAACTCGGCTAACAGCCACAGCAGGAATGTCGCGTACACCTTGGGCGCCTCATGCACCAGGCGGCTGGCATCCAATAGATGGATGCGGCCGCGCCCATCGGCATTGGGTTGCAGGATGTCTTCAAGCTGCAACGCCGGCTCGCCAAATAATGCTTCGGCACCCTGCTGTTCCAGCACCGCCAGACGCCTCAACAGGGCCTGGCTAGAGCCGGTGGTCAGCAGCGCCGCGTCTTCGCCCAACAGCTCGGGGTGATAGCGCAGGTGGTTGAGCAGCGCCTTCAGATCTTTCAGATCCAGCAGCAGCAAGCCTTCGCGATCCGCCACTTTGAACGCCGCGTATAACGCCGATTGCTGGCTGTCGGTGAGTTCCAGCAGGCTGCCGAGCAATAACGGGCCCATTTCGCTGATAGTGGTGCGCAAAGGATGACCGGACTGACCGTGGATGTCCCACAGCGTTACCGGATAAGCCTTAGCGGTGTAATTAAGGAAGGGCATGCCGGCGATACGCTCGGCCACCTTGCCCTGAGGGTTTGCCGCCGCGCCCAGGCCACACAGGTCGCCCTTAATGTCTGCGGCAAATACCGCAACCCCCGCATCACTGAAGGCTTCGGCCAAGCGCTGCAATGTGACGGTCTTGCCCGTGCCGGTAGCGCCGGCAATCAACCCGTGGCGGTTAGCCAGGCGCATGGCCTGGGCAATAGGATCGCCGGACAGGTCAGCGCCGATAAGAAGTTGCGTGGAGTCAGGCATTTCGTCACCCATGGTTAATCTTTAATGCGGCAAGGTCGATACAGACAGAGTGAGACCCATAAAGTCGAAAAATAGGTCAGATAGTTCCCACAGGGACCACGGAACTGCGACAACAAATAGCACACCTTTTTTCCTACTGTCATTTCGCGCATCCCATGAGGACGCGCTTTGGATATAAAGACCTTAGCGGACCCTACAAGCCATGAATAAAAATCTGCGTTTCAGCCACAAAATCCTGCTTGCGGCCTCCCTTATCGTCATCGCCGCTTTTGCATTATTCACGCTGTACAACGACTACTTGCAGCGCAACGCCATTCGCGACGATCTGAACAATTACCTGCATGAAATGGGCGATGTCACCGCCAGCAACATCCAAACCTGGCTGACCGGGCGCATTGCCCTGGTCGAAAACGCCGCCCAGAACATCGCGATCAACCCGGAACCGGGTGTCGTCGCCAGCCTGCTGGAACAGAAAGCCCTGACGTCCTCCTTCATGGCCACCTACGTGGGCGACAGCCAGGGCGCGTTCACCATCCGCCCCGACACCAAAATGCCAGATGGCTTCGACCCACGTGTGCGCCCCTGGTACGAAGGCGCGCAAAGCAGCAACGGTTCAACCCTGACTGAGCCTTATATCGACGCGGCCACCGGGCAATTGATCATTTCCATCGCCACCCCCAGCAGCAAGGGCAGCCAAAGCATCGGCGTGGTCGGCGGCGACCTGAGCCTGCAAACCCTGGTGGATACCATTGGCGCACTGGACTTCGGCGGCATGGGCTATGCCTTCCTGGTCAGCGCCGACGGCAAAGTGCTGGTGCACCCGGACAAAACCCTGGTGATGAAAACCCTGGCCGATCTGTATCCGAAAAATACACCCAAGATCAGCCGCGACTTCAGCGAAGTCCAAGCCAACGGCAAAGACAACATCTTGACCTTCACGCCGATCAAAGGCTTGCCGTCAGTGCAGTGGTACTTGGGTATCTCGGTGGATAAAGACAAATCCTTCGCCATGCTCAGCGAGTTCCGCACGTCGGCGGTGATCGCCACCCTCATTGCGGTGGCCATCATCATCGCTCTGCTTGGCATGCTGATCCGCGTGCTGCTGCAACCGCTGCATGTGATGACCCGCGCGATGCAGGATATCGCCGACGGCGAGGGTGACCTGACACGACGTCTGACCATCCAGAATCACGATGAATTCGGCACTCTGGGTAATGCATTCAACCGCTTCGTGGAGCGGATTCACACATCGATTCGCGAAGTGTCCTCGGCCACCGAACATGTCAACGAAGTGGCGCTACGGGTGGTCAGTGCCTCCAACTCATCGATGGTCAACTCCGACGAGCAGGCCAACCGCACCAATAGCGTAGCGGCCGCCATCAACCAGCTGGGTGCAGCCGCCCAGGAAATCGCCCGCAATGCGGCGCAGGCCTCTAGCCAGGCCAGCGATGCGCGGCAGTTGGCGGAAGACGGTCAGCAGGTGGTGGAACGGAACATCAAAGCCATGACTGACCTTTCTACGATGATCAGCGCATCCAGCAGCAATATCGAAGCACTTAACAGCAAAACCGTGAATATTGGTCAGATTCTTGAGGTGATCACCAGCATCTCTCAACAAACCAACCTGCTGGCGTTGAACGCCGCGATTGAGGCCGCCCGTGCCGGAGAGGCCGGGCGCGGGTTCGCCGTGGTAGCCGATGAAGTACGCAACCTGGCCCATCGCACCCAGGAATCGGCGCAACAGGTGCAAACCATGATCGAAGAGTTGCAAGTGGGCGCGCGGAATTCGGTGACCACCATGAGCGAAAGCCAGCGCCACAGCCATGACAGCGTGGAAATCGCCAACCTGGCCGGCGAGCGTCTCAACAGCGTGACCCAGCGCATCGGCGAGATTGATGGTATGAACCAATCGGTCGCCACCGCTACCGAGGAACAGACGTCGGTGGTGGAGTCGATCAATATGGACATCACCGAGATCAACACCCTCAACCAGGAAGGCGTGGAAAACCTGCAATCGACCTTGCGCGCCTGCGCCGACTTGGAGCAACAGGCCGCACGGCTCAAGCATTTGGTCGGTAGTTTCCGCATCTGACAGCTCTCGCCCTGGGCAGCGGCTCATACCGCCTCCCAGGGTGGCAGCAAGGCAAAACGCCGCACCCAACATCCCAACCGAACATCTATTCTTGCCTAATGTCCACGTTAGGAGAGCCTGGATAGGAGGGATGTTCATCGTGCATATCGCCGACATCACCATGTTCTACGCCCCGGCCAGTGGCGGCGTACGCACTTACCTGGACGCCAAGCACCGGCGCCTGACGCTCAAGCCGGGCATTCGCCACAGCCTGTTGATCCCTGGCGCCCATTTGAGCGAGCAGGATGGGGTGTTCAAGGTACCCGCACCTGCCCTGCCCTTCGGCAAAGGTTATCGATTCCCGCTGCGGCTGACGCCATGGCGAAATGTCCTGCACGATTTACAGCCCGATCTGATCGAGGTCGGCGATCCCTATCTCACGGCCTGGGCCGCTCTGGATGCCAGGCGCCAGCTTGATGTTCCGGTTATCGGCTTTTATCACTCCGACTTGCCGTTGCTGGTAAGCAACCGTATGGGGCCGTGGTTCACGCCAAATGTTGAAGCCTATGTCAGCAAACTCTATGGGAGTTTTGACCGAGTACTGGCGCCTAGTCAGGTTATGGCCGACAAGCTCATGGGGTTGGGCGTCAGAAACGTCTTTGTACAGCCGCTGGGTGTGGACCTGCAGACGTTCACCCCGCAGGTACGCGACCCCGGCTTACGCGCTGAGTTGGGAATCGCTGAGGATACGCGACTGCTGATCTTCGCCGGGCGCGGTTCCAAGGAGAAGAACCTGCCGGTGCTGCTTAAGTGCATGAAGCGCTTGGGAGATCGGTATCACCTGTTGCTGGTAGGGTCCGGCATGCCGGCTAAGGTGCCGGAGAATGTCACCGTGGTCGACGGCTTCCAGCCGGCATCGCAAGTCGCGCGTTTAATGGCCAGTGCCGATGCCCTGCTGCATGGCGGCGATCAGGAAACGTTCGGCCTGGTCATCCTTGAGGCCATGGCTTGCGCCATACCAGTGGTCGCCGTGGCCGCCGGTGCCTTCACTGAAATCGTCGACGAGCATTGCGGCTTGCTCTGCGCGCCCAACAATCCACGAGCGATGGCCGATGCGGTGCGCGAGTTGTTCAGCCGCGATCCTCAGCGTCTCGGCGTACAGGCTCGACGCCATGTGGAGCAGCAGTATGCGTGGGACACCGTGGTCGAGAGCCTGCTGGGCCATTACTACGCAGTGCTCGATAGCCACAACCCGATGCTTGCCCATGGTTAAGCGCTCGGTAGTGCTGGTATTGCACGATGTGGCCCCGCAAACCTGGTCCGACTATCGCCCCTTTGTGGAGGCGGTGGACGCTCTGGGCGACATCCCCATCACTTGGTTGGTGGTTCCGGATTTCCATCATCGCGGCACCTTGGCCGACCACGCCGAATTTCGCCGCCTGTTGGACCGCCGCGTGGCCAAGGGCGATGAATTGGCCTTGCACGGCTATTTCCATAGCGACGACCAGCCGCCACCGCGTACGCCCAAAGATTGGTTCATGCGCCGCATCTATACCCATGAGGGAGAGTTTTACCAGTTGTCAGAGGCCCAGGCCCTGCAGCGGTTAAGCGACGGCATCGAGGTCTTCCGACGCAACGACTGGCCGCTGCATGGGTTCGTCGCTCCGGCCTGGCTGATGAGCCAGGGTACCAAGGACGCCTTGCGGCAGTTGCCGCTGAACTACACCAGCGACCCGCAACAGCTTTATCGGCTGCCCGACTTTACCCGCGTCGGCGCCCCAGGTTTGGTGTGGAGCGCCCGCAGCGCTTGGCGCCGAAGCCTGTCCAAACATCTCAGCGATCAAAGGCAACGGCGCTGGCGGTCGGCACCGGTCATTCGCCTAGGCGTGCATCCGGTCGACCTGCGTCACGAAGGTGCTCGTCGCTATTGGCTCGATACCTTGCAACACCTACTGCAGACGGGGCGTACGCCATTGACCAAAGTGGACTGGCTCGCAACCCAGCCGTAATGCCCCGCCATGGCGACGGGACGAGTGTTCAAGAATCTTGCTGATCAGAAGCGGGCAGCTTCTCTGCCTCCTGCATCTGTTCCCACAACTGAGCCGCCCCTGGAAACTCGGTACCGTCTTCGGCATCCAGCGCATCAGGATCGTACCGACTCAAGCATCCCTCGCCCAACGTCGCAGGCGCTTTGGAGGTGGCTTTATCGAGTGGGTCGGTCATGGTGCAGTCCTGACGTGCGGATAAATAAAAAGGGCCTGGAACGATTTAACGCCCAGACCCTTCGATATTCAATCCGCGCGCTTGAATCAGAACACAACGGTCTTGTTGCCGTGCACCAATACGCGGTCTTCGAGGTGGTAGCGCAGGCCACGGGCCAGAACCATCTTCTCGACATCGCGACCGAACCGCACCATATCTTCAATGCTGTCGCTATGGCTGACGCGCACCACGTCCTGCTCGATGATCGGACCAGCGTCCAACTCTTCGGTGACGTAGTGGCAGGTTGCGCCAATCAACTTCACCCCCCGCAGGGACGCCTGATGGTAAGGCTTGGCCCCGACAAACGAAGGCAGGAAGCTATGGTGGATGTTGATGACTTTACCGGCATATTCGCGGCACAGCTCCGGCGGCAGGATTTGCATGTAACGCGCCAGCACCACGACATCGGCGTCATGATGCTTGACCAGGCGCGACACTTCGGCGAACGCCGGCTCCTTGTCCTGCGGGTTGACCGGCACATGGTAATAAGGGATGCCATGCCACTCGACCATGCTGCGCAGGTCGTCATGGTTGGAGATCACACAAGCGATCTCGCAGTCCAGCTCGTCGCTGTGCCAGCGGTGCAACAGGTCCGCCAGGCAGTGGGATTCGCGGCTAGCCATCAGCACCACGCGTTTCTTCTGCTCGGTGTCGGTGATCTGCCAGGTCATCGAAAACTCTTCTGCGATCGGCGCGAAGGCCTCGCGGAAGGCTTCAAGACCAAAGGGCAGCGTGTCGGCACGGATTTCGTGACGCATGAAGAACCAACCGCTGAGGTTATCCGAGTGATGGCTCGCCTCGGTGATCCAACCGTTATGGGAGGCCAGAAAGTTACTGACTTTGGCAACGATGCCGACCCGGTCCGGGCAAGCAATCACCAGCCGAAAAGTGCGCATTAGGGGGGAACTCCAGAACTTCGCAAAGGCCGCCATTCTAGCGATTGCGAAGAAAAACTGCAGTATTGGTTAACGTTTATTCTGATGGTCGGCCTGGCTTTGCCCCTTAATGCCCTATGGTTTTACCACCCTTATATGAATCAAGGGCTACATCTGGAGCGCCGTCAAGAATTCGCGGGATTGATATGTAGCATTGCGCCCTTGTAATTAAGTCGATTGCAGGGCATCACTACAAACATTCAAAGTAATTCACATAAATGCATGCTTAAATGTTTACTTGGACAAACCGCCTGACTATTATTGGGCCATTATCCCTGTCAATCAGCGCTCTACATAAGGTAGCCATATGTCTCTGATCACCCAATACCGTGCTAAAGAAGAAGCCATCAAAGAGCTGCAAGCCCAATTGGCAGCAATGGAAAAAGATGGCAGCCTGAAACGTGAAATGGAATTCGAAAGCAAGCTGCGCACCCTGATGGGCGAATACTCCAAATCCCTGCGTGACATCATCGCGCTGCTGGATCCGGATTCGAAAGTTAAAGCTCCTCGCGGCGCCGTGAAAACTACCGGCACCAAGCGTGCGCGCAAGGTCAAGCAATACAAGAACCCGCACAACGGCGAAGTGATTGAAACCAAAGGTGGCAACCACAAAACGCTGAAAGAGTGGAAAGCCAAGTGGGGCGGTGACGTGGTTGAGGGCTGGGCTACCCTGTTGGGCTAAGCTCGCCGGGCCCGTGCCCTGCTACGCAGCACATTAAAACGCCAGCTTGCTGGCGTTTTTTATTGCCCGTGTTATTGCGCAAAATCGACTACAGGTTCACACGAGCCGCTAAAGAATCGGCATATTCCTGCCACTGTGCCAGCACCTGCTGCTGAAACGGTGTCGCACTAACAGCCAACTCCTGGCTGGCCTGCTTAAATGCCTCTAGGGTAATTGGCGCACTCCATTGCGGGTCAGACAAACGTTGCTGACAGAAAAGTTTCCAGCGCTGTTGCTCCTGATTGTTCAAGGTGTCGGGAAAGTTACGCGCACGGTAGCGGAACAATAATTCAGGCAAACGCTGATCATCGAACGGCCACTGCTGACGCGCTAATTGAGCAGGCTCAGCCAGGCGGACTTGTTCACATAACCGCCGATCACGATCACCGATAAAACCGTCATACAGCTGCTGTTCCGGGTCCGTCGTCGAAGAAAATTCTTCCTGCGCATAAATGGCCGCCAACTTATCGCACCAAACTTCTTGTGCGTCAGATAGCCGCAGCGCCCGCGCCTGGCAGATCTCCAAGTCCAGTTGCAGGCGCTCACGGTCTTCGGCCCGCAGCACGCTCAGCGGAGCGACCACTGGACAGCGGTTGATGTGCACCAGCTTGAGCGGCACCGGCAGCTCACCTTCGGGCAACTCATCCCGGCGGGTGTAAAGGCGTTGACGCAAGGTCTCTGCATCCAGGTCCAGCAGCCCCTGCGGATCGAGCCCGAGGTCGCAGACGATCAACGCATTGCGGTTGCGCGGATGCCAGGCCAAAGGCAATACCACGCCCAAATAATGACGCTCGGCGGAGAACCGCCCGGAGATGTGCAGCATCGGCTGCAACAGGCGCACCTGATCCATCACCCGTTGCTTGCTGCGCAATTGGAAGAGCCAATCATAGAGCTTGGGCTGTTTCTCGCGGACCAACCGTGCCAGAGCAATAGTGGCGCGCACATCGGACAACGCATCGTGGGCCTGGCCATGATCGATTCCATTGGCTGCAGTCAGGCGTTCCAGCTTGAGGGTCACGCGCCCGTCCTGCTGCGGCCACTCGATACCATCCGGGCGCAAAGCGTAGGCGGTGCGCACCACATCGATCAGGTCCCAGCGGCTGTTACCGCCCTGCCACTCGCGGGCATAAGGGTCGAAAAAGTTGCGGTACAAGCTGTAGCGCGTCATCTCATCATCGAACCGCAAGGTGTTGTAGCCAGCGCCGCAAGTCCCAGGAGCGGCCAGCTCGGCGTGTACACGGGTCATGAAGTCGGCCTCGGCCAAGCCCTTTTGCGCCAGGATCGCCGGGGTGATACCGGTGATCGCACAGGCGGCGGGATGAGGCAGGATATCGTCGGCGGGCTGACAATAAATATTGAGCGCAGAGCCGATCTCGTTGAGTTCGAGGTCCGTACGAATTCCGGCTACCTGAAGAGGGCGATCACTGCGCGGATTGATGCCGGTGGTTTCATAGTCGTACCAGAAAATGGAGTTCACGGGCTGTTCCTGTACTGAAGATCGACAAAGTCTAGGCGTGGAACCACATCCGCGGCCAGCAGCAATTTAACTGTATAAACATCCAGCAAAATCTTGAATGGTTGCTTCCATCGCCGACACTGCTAGCATCCGTCTCTCCCAGCCGCTCTGCACTGCCAAGGATCGCAATGCCATCAACCCCACTGGATACGCGCTACCAGATCGAAACCCCGGAAGGTATAGACCTACCGTTGCGCCCGGCCGGCCTGGTACCCCGGGTCTTGGCCTTTGCCTTCGACCTGGTGGCGCGCGGCGTGATCATGGGCGTGCTCATGGTGCCGCTGGCGTTGCTCGGCAATGTAGGTCTCGGCCTCGGCGCGTTGCTGCTGTTCCTGGTCAGTTGGTGGTACATGGTGCTGTTCGAAGTGCTCAACCAAGGCTGTTCGCCGGGTAAGCAAGTCATGGGATTGCGTGTGGTACAGGACGACGGTACACCCGTCGGCTGGTCGGCCTCGCTGATCCGCAACCTGCTGCGATTTGTCGACATGCTGCCTTTTGGCTACTTTCTTGGCGCCATCAGCTGCCTGCAACATCCCCATTTCAAACGCCTCGGCGACCTCGCCGCCGGCACGCTGGTGGTCTACCGCGAACGCCCTCTACCACGTCCTCAGATTCCTCAGGCGGCAGCCCTGCGCCTGCCCTTTGCCCTGGACCTGAATGAACAACGGGCCATTCTGGGTTTTGCCGAACGCCAGGGTGAATTGTCCGCTGAACGGGTACACGAACTGGCCGCTATCCTCGCGCCGTCCCTGCAGGTTTCCCCAGCTCGCGCGGCCCAACAACTCAACGGCGTGGCCCGCGGCCTCCTGGGGCCAACATGAAGCAGAGCCTGTTCGAAAGCCGTCACCAGCCCCAATGGCAAGCTTTTGCCGAACAACTCAATCGGTTGGAACGAGGCACGGCTAAAGCGAGCGATGTTGCCGACTTCCCTCATCAATACCGGCGCCTTTGCCAGCACTTGGCGCTGGCTCAGGAGCGCGGCTACAGCAGCTATCTGGTGGACCCGCTGCAGCAACTGGCCCTGCGCGGCCATCAGCAACTTTATCGTCACCGCAGCCAACTGGGCGCCAGCATGCTGGGTTTTGTCCTGGCCGGTTTTCCGCGGCTGGTACGCGAACAGTGGCGCTTTGTAGCGGTGGCCAGCGTGCTGTTCTTTGGCAGCCTGCTGGGCATAGCGCTGCTGGTCTACCTGTTTCCCGAACTGATCTACAGCATCATCAGCCCCCAGCAGGTGGCTGAGATGCAGGACATGTACGACCCCGATGCCAGTCGCCTGGGCCGCGCCGCCGAGCGCGCATCGAGCGAGGACTGGATGATGTTCGGCTATTACGTGATGCACAACATTGGCATCGCCTTCCAGACATTCGCCGCCGGCTTGCTGTTTGGCCTGGGCAGCGTGTTCTTCCTGATCTTCAACGGGCTGATCATCGGCGCGGTGTCCGGACACCTGACCGAGATCGGTTACGGGCAGACCTTCTGGTCATTCGTCGTCGGTCATGGTGCATTCGAGTTGACAGCCATTGCCCTCGCCGGGGCAGCGGGTTTGCAACTGGGCTGGGCACTGATCTCGCCGGGGCGACTGACGCGGGGCGAATCCTTGAGGCTCGCGGCACATAAGAGCGTGCAATTGCTCTGTGGTGTCATGGTCTTCCTGCTGATTGCCGCGTTCATTGAAGCCTACTGGTCGTCCACCACGGTCATTGCGGCATGGGTCAAATACCTGGTGGGCGCCGTATTGTGGCTGCTGGTCGCGGCGTACCTTATCTTTGCAGGGCGGACTCAACATGCGCCTGAGTGATGTCAGCGTGGCGATTCGTCCGCGTACCGCCTGGGAAGCCATGGACCTTGGTGTCCTGATGGCCAGGGAACATCGTTTATTACTAACGGCCAGTTGGGCGCTGGTGACCTTGCCGGTGTTCATTCTGCTCAGCGCAGCGCTGTGGAAATACCCCTCCACCGCCATATTCCTGTTCTGGTGGTTCAAGCCGGCATTCGATCGCCTGCCGCTCTATATCCTGTCAAAGGCGCTGTTCGGTGACACGCCCAGCCTTAAACAGGCGGTACGCCAGTGGCCGCGTCTGCTCAAGGGGCAATTGTTGGCCAGCCTGACCTGGCGCCGCCTCAGTCTCAGCCGCAGCTTCGTCATGCCGGTCACCCAGTTGGAAGGTCTGGATGGCCAGGCGCGTCAAAAGCGCCTGGGCGTTTTGCAACAGCGTGACGCCGGCGCCGCGCGCTGGCTGACCACCGTTGGAGTGCATCTGGAAATCGGGCTCTGGTTCGGTTGCATGGCCCTGTTCTATCTCTTCATTCCGCAAAACGTCGAACAGAGCTGGGATTGGCAGCGGCTCATACTGGCCACCAGCTCTGAAGGGCTGTGGCTGGAGCATCTGAGTAACGCGTTTTATGCCGTGATACTGGTGTTCTGGGAACCGATCTATGTGGCCTGTGGTTTCAGCCTCTATCTCAACCGCCGCACCGTGCTGGAGGCTTGGGATCTGGAACTGGTATTCCGGCGTCTGCGCCAACGGCTGAGCACAGCGGCCCCTCTGCTATTGCTGGTGATCGGGCTGACATTGCTGCCCATCAATCCGCCCGCCATGGCCGATGAATCGAAGCCGCTGAGCACTCAGAGTGCAAGCCAGTCAGTCAAGGCGCTGCTGGACAAGCCCCCGTTCAAGAACCCGGAAACCGTCACCCGTTATCGCTTTGGCGATGACAAACCCACCGTAAAGAACAAGGACCGCGGTGATAGCAAACTTCCAGCGTGGCTACAGGCGCTTCTGGACAACCTTAACAGCGATACCTTCAAGCATTTTGCCCAGGCCTTGGAAGTACTGCTATGGAGCCTGCTGATTGGCGGCCTGGCCCTAGTGGCGTGGCGCTATCGTGATTGGCTGCGCACTTTTGTCAGCCGGCGCGCGCCTGCCAGCCCCAAAGTCGTCAAGCCTGCCCCCACGCAACTGTTCGGCCTGGCGCTGGGCGCCGAGACCTTGCCCACGGATATTGCCAGCACCGCCGAGCAACTTTGGGCCACCCAGCCCAGGGAAGCTCTCGGTCTGCTTTATCGCGGCCTATTGAGCCGTTTACTGCATGATTTCAATCTCCCCCTTAAAAGTGCCGACACCGAAGGGCAAGTGCTGGAACGCGTTCACCAACTGGAACAGCCGCAATTGCTGGCCTTCAGTGATGAACTGACCCGGCACTGGCAGAACCTCGCTTACGGCCACCGCCTTCCACCCACCACGATCCAGCAAAAACTCTGCAGCGATTGGCGTGCCCTGTTCAGTTCGGGGGGGCCCCAATGAACCGGCTTTTAATGTGGGCAGGGCTACTGCTGGTGTGTTTACTCGCAGCGGCTGGTTTTTATGCCTGGAGCAAAGCCACGCCCTACGACGAGGTAATCGACCGCGGGCCTTCCCCTGAAGCGCAAGCCAACCCTTATCTGGCCGCCGAGCACTTTCTGCGTAAGCAGGGCCTGCCCGTGGACCATGCCTTTGGCCTTGATCGCCTGGCCGACCTCCCGTCTGAACACCATAGTCTTCTGCTACTGACGGAGCGCAGCAATATGTCTCCCCGTCAGGTTGAGCAGTTGCTGGACTGGACCCGCTCCGGCGGCCACCTGCTGGTGGTAGCAGAAGCCCTGTGGGATGAAGAAACCGGCAAAAGTGGCGATCTCTTACTCGACCGCCTGCAGATACGCCAAGTGCTCAGCGACGAGCCCGAAGAGCCCGCGCCAGCGCGCAAAGAGAAAACACCCGACCTGACCAGGCTCTATATCGATAATGAAACCGCCCCGGCCTATTTCGGTTTCGATACCGCTTTCAACCTCACCGACCCCAAGCATCTGGCGCAATTTTCCGCCAACAGCGCCCAGTCGAGTCATCTGATGCAACTCGACCTCGGCCAGGGTCGCGTGACCGTGATCACCGACAGCGACTTGTGGAAAACCGCAAATATCGGTAAGCACGACAATGCCTGGTTGCTGTGGTACCTGACACAGGGCACGGCCGTGACTCTGTTGGCCAACGGTGATGTGGACGATCTGTTCAGCCTGCTGCTGCGCTATTTCCCCCAAGCACTGGTAGCGCTGACGGCCTTGATCGCCCTGGCCCTGTGGCACGCGGCTATGCGCCAGGGACCTATCCAGGCACCCGCGCCCAAGGCTCGTCGGCAACTGCAGGAACATCTGAAAGCCAGCGCCGACTTCCTGCTGCGCCGCAATGGCCAACGCACGCTGGTGCAGGCCTTGCAACGGGATATCCTGCGCGCCGCCAGGCGTCGCCATCCCGGCTTCGAACACCTTGATGATGCACAACAGTGGCAGGTGCTCGAACACCTGACGCATCAACCTTCTCATGTCATCAGCCAGGCCCTCGGCCCACTCCCGGAAAAGCGGCTTTCCAGCGCCGATTTCAGCCGGCAGGTGGCATGCCTGCAAACCCTCAGGAATGCCCTATGAGCGATTTTCCAAGCCCCACCGCCCTGACCGGCGAAACCCTGCATCGCGCCAGCCAACAGGCCCAGGCCTTACGCGTCGAACTGCGCAAGGCCGTTATTGGGCAGGATCAGGTCATTGATGATGTGCTCACCGCCCTGATCGCCGGCGGCCACGTATTGCTCGAAGGCGTACCCGGCCTCGGCAAGACCTTACTGGTACGTGCATTGGCACGCTGCTTCGATGGCGATTTCGCGCGTATCCAATTCACGCCGGACCTGATGCCCAGCGATGTCACCGGCCATGCCGTGTATGACCTGCACACCGAACAATTCAAGCTGCGCAAAGGCCCGGTCTTCACCCACCTGTTACTGGCCGACGAAATCAACCGCGCCCCGGCCAAGACCCAGGCCGCTCTGCTCGAAGCCATGCAAGAGCGGCAAGTGACCTTGGAAGGCGAGGCGCTGCCCATCGGTCAGCCCTTCATGGTACTGGCCACCCAGAACCCCATCGAACAGGAAGGGACTTATCCCCTGCCAGAAGCCGAACTGGATCGCTTCATGCTCAAAGTGCGCATCGACTATCCAGAAGCGCAGCAGGAATTGGATATGGTGCGCGAGGTCACGCGTTCATCCCGGGCCGATATGCTGGATGTGCAACCCTTGCGCACCGTGCTGCAGGCCGACGATGTCATGCAACTGCAACAGATCGCCAGCGAACTGGCCCTGGACGAACACGTACTCGACTACGCCGTGCGCCTGGCGCGAGCGACCCGAAGCTGGCCAGGGCTGGCCATCGGCGCGGGGCCGCGAGCCTCAATCGCGCTAGTGCGTGGCGCCCGTGCCCGAGCCTTGCTACGCGGCGGCGAGTTCGTCACTCCGGATGACATCAAAGGATGTGCCCTAGCGGTGTTGCGGCATCGGGTACGTATTGCGCCAGAACTGGATATCGACGGGCTGGAAGTCGACCAGGTACTCAAGCAACTGCTGGACCAGATCCCGGCTCCGCGGCAATGAATCGCCCATGAAACCGACCCGTCTGCTATTAACCTGGCTCAGCGTGCTGCTGGGCCTGAGCATTCTGCTGGGCGCCACGGCAGCGCTGCACCTGAAGGTGCCCGACACACTGCACTCGGTGGCCTGGGGCTTGCTCCTAGCATTGTTACTGCTGGCCGTGCTGGATGCCCTGCGCCTGCGCCACCGGCCTACTCCGCGATTGCAACGGCAAATGCCCGGCAGTCTGGCGCTAGGACGCTGGGGCGACGTTCGCCTGAGCCTGGAACACGCTTTTGCACAAACACTGAAGGTACAGGTGTTCGACCATGTTCCCGATGGGCTGAACGTCGACAACCTGCCGCAAACCATCGAACTACGCCCCGGTGAACGCAGTGAACTGGGCTATCGCCTGCGCCCCTTGCGCCGTGGCCACTTCCCATTTAACCGCTGTGAAATCCATATCCCCAGCCCTTTGGGGTTATGGTCGGCACGGCGCTTTATCGAAACCCAGGATGTCACCCGCGTATACCCGGATTTCGCCCGGTTGTACGGCGCCCAATTACTGGGTGTGGATAACTGGCTGAGCCAGCTGGGGGTTCGCCAGCGTCAACGACGCGGCCTGGGGTTGGAGTTTCATCAATTACGTGAATTTCGCGAAGGCGACAGCCTGCGTCAGATCGACTGGAAAGCCACCGCGCGACAACGCACACCGATCGCCCGGGAGTATCAGGACGAACGCGACCAGCAGATCGTGTTCATGCTCGATTGCGGCCGCCGCATGCGCAGCCAGGACGATGAACTGTCCCATTTCGACCATGCCCTCAATGCTTGCCTGCTGCTTAGCTATGTCGCCTTGCGCCAGGGCGATGCGGTGGGGATATGCACGTTTGCTGGCGATCAGCCCCGCTACCTGGCACCGGTTAAAGGCAGCGGCCAGTTGAGTCTGTTGTTGAACGCGGTATACGACCTGGACACGACCCGCCGGGCGGCCGACTACCTCGCAGCGGCGAACCAATTGCTGGCTCGGCAAAAGCGTCGGGCGTTGGTGGTCATCGTCACCAACCTGCGGGATGAGGACGATGAAGCGCTGCTGGCGGCCGTCAAACGCATCGGCCGCCAACATAGAGTGCTGGTGGCCAGTTTGCGCGAGGAGGTATTGGACCAATTGCGGCAGTCCCCCGTGCAAACCTTACCTGAGGCCCTGGCCTACAGCGGCACCGTGGATTACCTCACCAGACGCGACGAATTGCATGACCGACTGAACGCACATGGCCTGTCAGTACTGGATACCTTGCCTTCGGAGATGGGCGCGGCCCTGGTGACTCGTTATCTGGGTTGGAAAAAAGCTGGCGTGTTCTAAAAGCTGTGCTCGACACGACAGGGGCTCTGAAGCCCATGCCGAGCCGACAACGCTTAGCGCTAGGCAGACGCCTGCAAAGGATCAAAGCTGAAGTAATGCACCAAAACGCTGATCAATTGCCCATATTCCTCACTGGCGCTGATGATGCGAAAGCCGGAATCGTAGTGCTGCGGGTTGATGTCTTCGTGACTCCACAAACACGTCGCGGTGAGATCAATGGCATGAAAGTCGCCATCCGCCGCAGGAATCTTTAACCGCAGCTCAAAATCCACATCAATCATCATGGGCAATAGGCTGATCAACATCAGTCCGTCTTCCGAGGCATTGCCCAGAAAACCAATGGGCTTGTCGGTAAGACGGTTAAACACTTGCAAGAAACTCGGTAATTGATGCCGCTCGATCCGTCGGTCGGTAAACATGGTGAGATCGCCATCCAGTGGCCATGACTCTGGCCGTGCCAGTGATTCGGAACGAGCATAAACGCTCGCTCTCCCTGGATCTCGGTGTGACAACACATTGCGTTGTACACTAGACAGCCGCCGAATCCGGGCCCCTCATTCGTTCGAATAGAAACTTGTACAAACGATCATCCAAAGGATAGCCCAAGACTGGCAACGGGCCAGTTAACCAATAGCAAATATCCTTATAAAGAGGCAGGACGTGGTTGAGCAGCGCTGGCGCCTCGGTAGTGCCCCAGTTGTTGCAGGGTGTCGAGACGCGCGCGGGCGCGGTAGGCGTACTCACTGGAGGGGTACTGGGTAATGATGAATTGATAGGTTTGCACCGCATCAACGAACAATTTCTGCCGTTCCAGACACTGCCCACGCAACATCGAGACCTCCGGCTGCACATACCGACGGCTGCGGCTTTCGCGGTCCACCTGGGACAATTCCAGGGTGACGCGCTGGCAATCACCGACCCCATAAGCCCGGTAGGCGTTATTCAAATGATGGTCCATCGACCAGCGGGTGCAGCCGACAACACTGACGGCCAGGGCAGCAACGAGCAAAATTCGCATGAGGGTTCTCCTGTCTTGTGGAGTGTATCGACCCTTCGTCGAAAATCTTCAAGGTCGTTCATCTTTTAGCCCACTGCCAAAACAAGTGAATGTTCGATAAGTAGTGCAAACGAACAATGACTACAACGAAAGAGCATAGTAGCCTTCCTCAGCGCTTGAACTCAGGAGTCTGTGCATGTCCGTCCGTCGTACCAAAATCGTCGCCACCCTTGGCCCGGCCAGCAATTCGCCGGAAGTCCTCGAACAGCTGATTCTGGCTGGTTTGGACGTTGCCCGTCTGAACTTCTCCCACGGCACCCCCGACGAGCACAAGGCTCGCGCCAAGCTGGTGCGTGATCTCGCCGCCAAGCACGGCCGTTTCGTGGCGTTGCTGGGCGACCTGCAAGGCCCGAAAATCCGTATCGCCAAATTCGCCAACAAGCGAATCGAACTGAAGATCGGCGACACCTTTACCTTCTCCACCAGCCACCCGCTGACCGAAGGCAACCAGCAAGTCGTGGGTATCGACTATCCGGACTTGGTCAAAGACTGCGGCGTCGGTGACGAGCTGCTGCTGGATGATGGCCGCGTGGTCATGCGCGTCGACACCGCCACCAGCACTGAGCTGATCTGCACCGTGACCATCGGTGGGCCACTGTCCGACCATAAAGGCATCAACCGTCGCGGTGGTGGCCTGACCGCACCGGCCCTGACCGAAAAAGACAAAGCCGACATCAAGCTGGCCGCCGAAATGGAAGTGGACTACCTCGCAGTGTCCTTCCCCCGCGACGCCGCTGACATGGAATACGCCCGTAAGCTACGCGACGAGGCCGGCGGTACCGCCTGGCTGGTGGCGAAGATCGAACGCGCCGAAGCCGTGGCCGATGACGAAACCCTCGACGGGCTGATCAAGGCTTCCGACGCCGTGATGGTTGCCCGTGGCGACCTGGGCGTTGAAATCGGCGACGCCGAACTGATCGGTATCCAGAAAAAAATCATCCTGCACGCACGTCGCCACAATAAAGCGGTGATCGTCGCGACCCAGATGATGGAGTCGATGATCCAGAACCCGATGCCGACCCGCGCCGAAGTGTCCGACGTGGCCAACGCCGTGCTGGACTACACCGACGCCGTCATGCTGTCGGCCGAAAGCGCCGCCGGCCCGTACCCGCTGGAAGCCGTCCAGGCCATGGCGCGTATCTGTGTCGGAGCCGAAAAGCACCCGACCAGCAAGACCTCCAGCCACCGCATCGGCAAAGTGTTCGAAAGCTGCGACCAGAGCATCGCCCTGGCTGCGATGTACACCGCCAACCATTTCCCAGGCGTGAAAGCGATCATCGCTCTGACCGAAAGTGGCTACACACCGTTGATCATGTCGCGCATCCGTTCGTCGGTTCCGATCTACGCGTTCTCCCCGCACCGCGAAACCCAGGCCCGCGCGGCCATGTTCCGGGGTGTCTACACCGTACCGTTCGACCCGGCGTCGTTGCCACCCCATGAAGTCAGCCAGGCGGCCATCGACGAGCTGCTCAAGCGCGGCGTTGTGGAGAAAGGCGACTGGGTCATCCTGACCAAGGGCGACAGCTACAACACCATCGGCGGCACCAACGGCATGAAGATCCTGCACGTTGGCGACCCAATGGTCTGAGTGATCGATCGCTGAAAACAAAAGCCCTGTCATGCAAGTGACGGGGCTTTTTGCTTTTCGTGATAGAAGGCCTTGCTTACGATCAGCGTCGAGTGACGAACCCCGACAACGCCGCAATCGCCTCCGGCGACCTTAACCGTTGGGTAAACAACGCCCCCTCCTCTTCGATCACCTGACGCAACTGCTCGCGGTCCACGCTTTTCATCAGTTGCTTGGTGATCTGCACTGCGCCCGGCGCCAAGGTGTCGAAACGCTCAGCGATTTGCCTGGCTTTGGCCAACGTCGCCTTACCACTGCCCAAGGCTTCGGTGGCGATGCCCCATGCGGCGGCCTGCTCACCGGTAAACCCTTCGCCCAACAGCAACAGCTCGGCGGCTTTGGCGTGCCCCAGCAATCGCGGCAGGATCAGGCTGGAACCGAACTCAGGGCACAGCCCCAGGTTGACGAACGGCATGCGCAAATGCGCATCACGACTGACGTACACCAGGTCGCAGTGCAGCAGCAGGGTCGTACCGATGCCTACCGCTGCTCCGGCCACGGCGGCGATCACCGGTTTGCGACAGTTGAGCAGGCTCTTCATAAAGTGAAACGGCGGGGTGTCCAAGTCGCTGGGCGGCTGGTCGAGAAAGTCGCCGATGTCGTTGCCGGCGGTAAAGCATTCGCTGCTGCCTTGGATCAGTACGGCATTGATCTGCGGGTCAGCATCGGCCTGTTCCAGCGCCTCGGCCAAGCGGGTGTACATGGCTCGGGTCAGGGCGTTCTTCTTGTCCGGGCGATTGAGCTGCAGGGTCAGCAGCCCGCCGTCACGTTGCTGGAGGATGGCGTCGGTCATGGCGAGTCTCGCGGCGGTGGAATTTAGCGCTCAACCACGGGGCAGGAACACATCGGCCAGCAGTTGATTGCGCGGCAGTCCGGCCAGGAACAGACGCTTGGAAAACGCTTCGACACTGGCAGGGCTCCCGCAGAGTAAGGCCAGGGTTTGCCGGGAAACAAGCCGCAGTTGCGCCAATGCCTGGGTCAACTCAGCCGCGGTCCACAGCTCCACGGTCAACTGCGGGTGGCGGGCGGCCAGCGCCGCCAGGGGTTCGGCCAGATAATGGCCGTTGGCGTCATGGGCCAGGTGAATCACGCGGATGGGCCCTTGATGATCCTGGCGCAACGCCTCGCGCAACACGCCCCACAAAGGGCCCAGCCCTGTCCCCGAGGCCAGCAGCCATAGCGGCCGGGATTGCCAATCAGGGTCATAGTGCAAGGCGCCGCCGCGCAATTCGCCCAGGACCAAACGCTCGCCGACCTGCAACCGGCGGGCGATATCGCTGAATTGACCGGGCTGGCGGCAATCGAGATGAAACTCCAGGAACCCGTCCTCCTGGGGCAAGCTCGCCAGGGAATACGGCCGCGCCACCTGCCCCGCCCACAGCACCAGGTGCTGCCCGGCCCGATAACGCAGGTTGTGTTGCGCTTGCACGCGCAGGCGCAAAACGCTCGGGGTCAACCAATCCGTCGCCACGACCTCGGCCGTTACGCCATCGCGCAGCGGATCAAATGTCTCGACCTGCACGTCCCCGCTCACCTGACATTGGCACGCCAGGCGCCAGCCGTCCTGGCGTTGCGCAGGGCTCAAAGCCTCCGGCTGGCGATCATCCACCTCACCCTCGCACCGTACCAGGCACGCATGGCAACTGCCGGCCCGGCAACTGTAAGGCACGGCCACGCCCGCCTGGTTCAAGGCATCCAACAGGTTACTGCCGGTGGGTACCGACCAATGGCGTTCGCCGACATGCAGTTCAGGCATGGAACATCTCGCATCAAAAGGCGTGCACAGGGAATCACGCTCGGCACAGTTTGACCATAGTCGGGTGTATCGGCCACCGCGCCGGGTTATACTGCCGCGCCTTTTTAGCGTCGCGCCTGCACCACTTGGCGTGCCTTGGAAAGGTGGCCTCAGCCGACCGATGCACCCCACTGATGCCACCTTTATTGAATGTTCCCGTCTTATAGAGGAGCGCGACTCATGACCGTGATCAAGCAAGACGACCTGATTCAGAGCGTTGCCGACGCCCTGCAATTCATTTCCTACTACCACCCCGTGGATTTCATCCAGGCGATGCACGAAGCCTACCTGCGCGAAGAGTCGCCAGCGGCCCGTGACTCCATGGCCCAGATCCTGATCAACTCGCGCATGTGCGCCACCGGCCATCGCCCGATCTGCCAGGACACCGGTATCGTCACCGTGTTCGTGCGCGTGGGCATGGACGTACGTTGGGATGGCGCCACCATGGGCCTGGACGACATGATCAACGAAGGTGTGCGTCGCGCCTACAACCTGCCGGAAAACGTCCTGCGTGCCTCGATTCTCGCCGATCCGGCCGGCGCGCGTAAAAACACCAAGGACAACACCCCTGCGGTCATCCACTACTCCATCGTTCCGGGCAACACCGTGGAAGTGGACGTGGCGGCCAAAGGCGGCGGCTCCGAGAACAAGTCGAAAATGGCCATGCTCAACCCGTCCGACTCGATCGTCGACTGGGTGCTCAAGACCGTTCCGACCATGGGCGCCGGCTGGTGCCCACCTGGCATGCTCGGCATCGGCATCGGCGGCACCGCCGAGAAAGCCGCCGTGATGGCCAAGGAAGTGTTGATGGAATCCATCGACATCCACGAGCTGAAAAAACGCGGCCCGCAGAACCGTATCGAAGAGATGCGCCTGGAGCTGTTCGAGAAGGTCAACCAACTGGGCATTGGCGCCCAGGGCCTGGGTGGCCTGACCACCGTGCTCGACGTGAAGATCATGGATTACCCGACCCACGCAGCCTCGTTGCCGGTGTGCATGATCCCCAACTGCGCCGCCACCCGTCACGCGCACTTCGTGCTCGACGGTTCGGGCCCGGCGTCGCTGGAGGCACCACCGTTGGACGCCTACCCGGAAATCGTCTGGGAGGCCGGCCCGTCTGCCCGCCGCGTCAACCTCGACACCCTGACCCCGGAAGACGTGCAGAGCTGGAAACCGGGCGAAACCGTGTTGCTCAACGGCAAGATGCTCACCGGTCGCGACGCGGCGCACAAGCGCATGGTCGAGATGCTGAACAAGGGTGAAACCCTGCCAGTGGACCTCAAGGGTCGCTTCATCTACTACGTCGGCCCGGTTGATCCAGTGCGCGAAGAAGTAGTCGGCCCAGCCGGCCCGACCACCGCCACGCGGATGGACAAGTTCACCCGTCAGATCCTTGATCAGACCGGCCTGTTGGGCATGATCGGTAAATCCGAACGCGGCCCGACCGCCATCGACGCGATCAAGGACCACAAAGCCGTGTACCTGATGGCCGTGGGCGGCGCTGCCTACCTGGTGGCGCAAGCTATCAAGAAGTCCCGCGTGGTGGCCTTCGCCGAACTGGGCATGGAAGCGATCTACGAGTTCGAGGTCAAAGACATGCCGGTCACCGTGGCGGTGGACAGCAAGGGCGAATCCGTCCACATCACCGGTCCTGCCATCTGGCAGAAAAAGATCAGTGAAAGCCTGGCGGTAGAAGTGCAATAAGCACTGCCTGAGCGACAGAAAAAGCGACCGCTGCGATCAGCACGGTCGCTTTTTTATTGCCTGCCGATTTCTCAATGACGGGCTTGCCGCAAAACCTGCGCAACCTGCCCATTTACAATGACCTGGCGCACCCCAAGACCGCTGCTGCTCATGCTATGGTGCACTCCCCTTACCGTGCCTGTTCATCACCGTATGATCGTGATCCCTCGCCCCCTGCGTTTGACCTTCTACTCCCTGCTGATCATCGCCGGTGCGGTACTGGCCGCCGCCCTGGCCACGCGGCATGCCGAACGCCAAGCCCTGGTGGACGATGCCGCCCGTGCCAATCAGCAATTGGCGCTGTATGCCAACTCCCTGCACACCCTGATCGAACGCTACCGCGCCCTGCCTGCGGTGCTGGCGCTGGATTCGGAAATGATCAACGCCTTGAAAGGTCCGCTGGACGGCGCCACCCAGGACTTGCTCAACCGCAAGCTGGAACGCATCAACGGCGCCGCGCAGTCGTCCACCCTGGAATTGATGGATCGCACCGGTCTGGCCGTCGCGGCCAGTAACTGGAACTTGCCGAGCAGTTATGTTGGCCACAACTACGCATTCCGGCCTTATTTTAGCCAGACCCGCAGCCAGGGCACCGGGCGTTTTTATGCGGTGGGGGTGACCACGGGCATTCCCGGCTATTTCCTGTCCAGCGCGGTACTGGACGAGCACGAGCAGTTCCTCGGCGCCATGGTGGTCAAGTTGGAGTTTCCCGAGCTTGAGCGCGAATGGGCCCAGGGCAATGATCTGCTGCTGGTCAGCGATGCGCGTGGCATCGTATTTATCGCCAACCAGCCGGGCTGGCGCTACCGCAACCTGCGACCGCTGTCGGACAGCGACCTCGCCGAACTCAAGGCCACCCGCCAATACGATAAGAAACAGCTGCAGCCGCTGGACACTCAGCCCCTGCAACGCTTCGACGAAAACAGTCACCTGATGCGCGTCAACGGCCCAGACGGCAGTGCCAATTACATCTGGGAATCCCTGCCGCTGAAGGCCGAAGGGTGGACCTTGCACCTGTTGCGCAAACCCCAGTTCGCTTTCGAAGACCAACGCAATGCCGGTCTGGCTGCTGCCGGTTCGTGGCTGGCGCTGGTGTTTCTGGTGCTGTTCCTGACCCAGCGTTGGCGCCTGGCACGCCTGCGCCAGCGCAGTCGCGAAGAGCTGGAGCGCCTGGTGGAAGAGCGCACCCAAGCCCTGCGCACTGCTCAGGATGGCCTGGTGCAGTCCGCCAAGCTGGCGGCCCTGGGGCAGATGTCGGCGGCCCTGGCCCATGAAATCAACCAGCCGCTGACAGCCCAGCGCATGCAACTGGCCACCCTGCGCCTGCTGCTCGACCATGGCCGCGTGGACGACGCCTACAAGGCTCTTGCGCCGCTGGACGATATGCTCACGCGCATGGCCGCGCTCACTGGCCATCTCAAGACCTTTGCGCGTAAAAGCCCCAGCGGCCTGCGCGAACGCCTGGACCTGGCCACCGTGGTCGACCAATCCCTGCACTTGCTCGACGCGCGCCTGCGCGACGAGAACATCGGCACTGTGCTGGACCTGACCCGCCCTGCCTGGGTACGCGGCGACGCGATCCGCCTGGAACAGGTGCTGATCAACCTGCTGCGCAACGCTCTGGATGCCATGGCCGACAAACCGCGCAAGCGCCTGGAAATCCGCCTGCACGCCGACCAGCAGCTGTGGCAGTTGACCGTCAGCGACAGCGGCGGCGGCATTGCCGAAGAACACTTGAACAGTGTGTTCGACCCGTTTTTCACCACCAAACCGGTGGGCGACGGGCTCGGCCTGGGGCTGGCGGTGTCTTACGCCATCGTGCACGAACTCGGCGGACGCCTGATCGCCGCTAACCGAGGCGACGGCGCGGTGTTCACCCTGACCCTGCCCATCGCGCTGGAGACGCCGGACCTATGCTGAACGCTGTGATGGTGGTCGATGACGAAGCCAGTATCCGCACGGCCGTCGAACAATGGTTGAGCCTGTCCGGTTTTGAGGTGCAACTGTTCAGTCGCGCCGAGGAATGCCTGGCACAACTGCCCAGGGACTTTGCCGGAGTCATCCTCAGTGACGTGCGCATGCCCGGGCTCAGCGGCTTGGAACTGCTGGCCGAAGTGCAGCGGCGCGATGCGGACCTGCCGGTGATTCTGCTCACCGGCCATGGCGATGTGCCGATGGCCGTGGAAGCCATGCGCGACGGCGCCTACGACTTCCTGGAAAAACCCTTCAGCCCCGACGCCTTGCTCAACAGCCTGCGCCGCGCCCTGGACAAGCGCGGGCTGGTCCTGGAAAACCGCCGCCTGCACCAGCAGGCCGGGCAGCGCGCGCAGTTGGAATCGAGCTTGCTCGGCATGTCCCGCGCGCTGCAGAACCTGCGCCGCCAAGTGCTGGATCTGGCGGCGCTGCCGGTCAATGTGCTGATCCGTGGCGAGACCGGCAGCGGCAAGGAACTGGTCGCGCGCTGCCTGCATGATTTCGGTCCACGGGCGAAAAAGCCGTTCGTGGCGCTCAACTGCGCGGCGATCCCCGAGCAGCTGTTTGAGGCCGAGCTCTTCGGACACGAAAGCGGCGCCTTTACCGGGGCCCAGGGCAAACGCATCGGCAAACTGGAATACGCCCACGGCGGTACGCTGTTTCTCGACGAAATCGAAAGCATGCCCCTGGCCCAACAAGTCAAACTGCTGCGGGTACTGCAAGAGCAGAAGCTGGAGCGCCTGGGTTCCAACCAGAGCATCCCTGTGGACCTGCGCATCATCGCCGCGACCAAACCCGATTTGCTGGAAGAGGCCCGCGCCGGACGCTTTCGCGAAGACCTGGCGTATCGCCTGAACGTCGCACAGTTGCGCCTGCCGCCGCTGCGCGAGCGGCGCGAAGACATTCCCCTGCTCTACGAGCACTTCGCCCAGAGCGCCGCCGAGCGCCTTGGGCGCCATGTTGAGCCCTTGAGCGGCGCGCAGTTGGGGCGTCTGCTCAGCCATGACTGGCCGGGTAATGTGCGAGAGTTGGCCAACGTTGCCGAACGCCAGGTGCTGGGCCTGGGCGAGCCGGAACCGGACACTGTCGAAACCGGGCAATCCCTGGCGGCGCAGCAGGAAGCCTTTGAAGCGCAGTGCCTGAAAGCTGCGTTGACCCGACACAAGGGCGATATCAAAGCGGTGCTCGCGGAACTGCAACTGCCGCGGCGCACCTTCAATGAAAAAATGCAGCGCCACGGCCTGACCCGAGAAATGTTTCTGCCGGACGAATGAGCGGATTTCCGCTCATCACCACCAAAATCATCAGCGACTTTTCGCTCAAAATTCTCCTCAAACCCTTCTAAACCGGGCCTTCATCCCCTTGGCACAGCTCCTGCTACAGCCCCAGCCAGGCAACGCTCGCGCTGCTCCATAAAAACAACTAGATGAAGGATCCTTCGATGGATAACTCCAACACCCTGCCTGCGGGGTCGGCGGCTTCGCCGGCCAAAGAACGCACCACCACCAGCCGGATCAAATCGATCTTCAGCGGCTCGGTGGGCAACATGGTCGAGTGGTATGACTGGTACGTCTATGCCGCCTTCTCGCTGTATTTCGCCAAAGCCTTCTTCCCCAAAGGCGACACCACCGCCCAATTGCTCAACACCGCCGCGATCTTCGCCGTGGGCTTCCTGATGCGCCCGATCGGCGGCTGGCTGATGGGCTTGTATGCGGACTACAAAGGGCGCAAGGCCGCGCTGATGGCCTCGGTGCTGCTGATGTGCTTCGGCTCGCTGATCATCGCCCTCAGCCCCGGCTATGAAACCATCGGCGTCGGCGCGCCGATCCTGCTGGTGTTTGCCCGCTTGCTGCAAGGTTTGTCGGTGGGTGGCGAATACGGCACCTCGGCCACCTACCTCAGCGAGATGGCAACCAAGGAACGCCGTGGTTTCTTCTCAAGCTTCCAATACGTAACCCTGATCTCCGGCCAGCTCATCGCGCTGGCGGTGTTGATCGTGCTGCAACAAGTGCTGACCACCGAACAACTTTACGCCTGGGGCTGGCGTATTCCGTTCGCCATCGGCGCCCTGTGTGCCGTGGTTGCGTTGTACCTGCGTCGTGGCATGGAAGAAACCGAGTCGTTTACCAAGAAGGAAAAAGCCAAGGAAAGCGCCATGCGCACCTTGCTGCGTCACCCCAAGGAATTGATGACCGTGGTCGGCCTGACCATGGGCGGCACCCTGGCCTTCTACACCTACACCACTTACATGCAGAAGTACCTGGTGAATACCGTCGGCATGAGCATTTCCGACTCCACCACCATCTCGGCGGCAACGCTGTTTCTGTTCATGTGCCTGCAACCTATCATCGGCGGGCTGTCGGACAAGATCGGTCGCCGCCCCATCCTGATCGCCTTCGGCATCCTCGGTACGCTGTTCACCGTGCCGATCCTCACCACCTTGCACACCATCCAGACCTGGTGGGGAGCGTTCTTCCTGATCATGGCGGCGCTGATCATCGTCAGCGGCTACACCTCGATCAACGCGGTGGTCAAAGCCGAACTGTTCCCCACCGAAATCCGCGCCCTGGGCGTGGGCCTGCCGTATGCACTGACCGTATCGATCTTCGGCGGGACTGCGGAATACATCGCGCTGTGGTTCAAGAGCATCGGCATGGAAACCGGTTACTACTGGTACGTGACTGCCTGCATCGCGGTGTCGCTGATGGTCTACGTGACCATGAAAGACACTCGCAAACATTCGCGGATTACTACGAACTAACGGTTGCGTGCAGTAACAAATGTGGGAGCGGGCTTGTCCCCTCCCACATCTAGGGTTCCCGCCTTTTCTGCAAGGTGACCATCTCATTATTTTGAGTCAGGACACCTCTGCTATTGGGCTCCGGCCATACCGCCGCTGTGCATACGACGCCCCAGCAATCATCACCACCAGCACCGCAGCCAATACCGCCGAGGACCCAATGGTGCCGAAATCCAAGCCGCCTTTTTCATAGGGCTTGGTCAAGAAGTCGCCCAAGGTCGCACCAAACGGCCGGGTCAACACAAATGCCACCCAGAACAACAGCACCGACGAGATTTGGGTGAAGTACTTGAGCGCTACCACCGCTGCGATGGTCGAGCCAATCAGCAATGCTCCGCCAGCGAAGCCCAACCCCGAATCATCCGCCAGGAAGTCGCCCAGGGCCGTGCCCAGGGTGTTGGAAAACAGGATGGCCATCCAATAGAACAACTCGCCTCGGAACGTCTGCACCTTGTTCACGTTCAGTGAGTCGCCACTGAGGTGCCACAGGGCGAAGATGATCATCAGTATCACGATCAGAATCATCGAACCGGTGGCGTACCCCAGGCCCAGGGTGCGATCCATGAAGTCGGACATGGTAGTGCCTGCAGTGCTGGTGGATAAAATCACGATCCAATACAGCACCGGGTTGTAGGTTTTCGACCAAAGTTGTGTCACCAGAGTGACCAGGAACACGCTGATCAAAATCATCGAGCTAAGGGCGTAACCGACGTTGAGGGTCATCGATAGCAAGTCACCGGCGGTTTCGCCCAGGGTGGTTGCGCAGATTTTCATGACCCAGAACGCCAGGGTGATCTGAGGAAGTTTATTCATGCGGTAGAAGGCTCCGAGGCTCAGTCTTATAAGGGGTGTCGACCTTGGCGCAGACTGAACGGGCCGCTGTGAAAAAGAGGTGGACGCTGAATGAAAATTCTATGGGCGGATGGAAATTCGTCGCTATGGATTGCACTATGGCTGCCTTCCAGAACCCCCGCAGCAGGAACCCGGCCATGCCTGACGATATCCACTTCTACGAACCCGCCAACGGCCACGGCCTGCCTCATGATCCGTTCAATGCCATCGTCGGTCCCCGGCCGATTGGCTGGATTTCGTCCCACGACCAAGCAGGCCGCCTGAACCTGGCGCCCTACAGTTTCTTCAATGCGTTCAATTACGTTCCGCCGATCATTGGGTTCTCCAGCGTTGGGCGCAAAGACAGCCTGAACAATATCGAACAGACCGGCGAGTTCGTCTGGAACCTGGCGACTCGCCCGCTGGCCGAGCAGATGAATCAGAGCTGCGCGGCGGTGGCGCCCGAGGTGGATGAATTTGCGTTATCCGGCCTGACACCGGTGGCGTCGAAGATCGTCAGCGTGCCACGGGTGGGTGAAAGCCCGGTGTCGTTCGAATGCAAAGTCACCCAGATCATCCAGCTGCAACGCGCCGATCAAACCCTGGTACCGAGCTGGTTGGTGCTGGGCGAAGTGGTTGCGGTGCACATCGCCAAATGGCTGCTCAAGGACGGCATCTATGACACCGCCGCGGCCGAGCCGATTCTGCGCGGCGGAGGCCCGGCGGACTACTTCCAGCTAGGGCCGGAGGCGCTGTTCAAGATGTACCGCCCAGGCGCCAGCAAACCCTGACTGAAATAACCGAAGGCCCCTGCCGCAGTTTCAGCTGGCGGCATTCGCCCAGGTCAGTTGACCCTCTTCATCGACATCGACCAACTGCTCAAGCTGCACGACGGCCGCATCATCGGCATCCGAAGCCGTCTTGAACGTCTGCCCGTCGAGGATCTTGTGAAACCGTGGGGCGCCCATGCCGTCCAGCGCCTTCACGGCGACGGCGGCGCTGTAGCCCCCTTCCCCCGGTACAACAGCGGAAACGGCTTCGTGATGGGCAAATTGTTTACGTGCCATATTGCAGGTCCTGGCCAATGAAAAGTCGGCCATTCTAAACCGCTTCAACCGGCGAGTTGCAGGTACTCGCCATAGGCGTGGGCGGCGGACGCATCGGTGAAGGTCTGGAAGTCCATGCTGCGCACGACCATGTCGTTCAACAGCTCGGTAAAGATCATCAGGGCCGGCGAGTTGAAGTAAGCGCTCATCGCCTGCTCACTGCTCCAAAAACCTGAGACCAGCCACACATCGGGGTCGACCTGGGAATGCTGCAAGGAGAATTGCAGACAACCCTGCGCCTGACGGCCCGGTTCAATCAAACTGCTCAAGCGTGCACCCAGTTCGGTGCTGCACCCGCTGCGGGCGCGGATAAAGGCCATATGGCTTGCGGGAATGGGGGTGGACATATTCGACTCTCCCGTTGAGAAGTGATGCTCGGCAAGCACAGTGAGGGGCGTGTTGCCACAGGATCAACAATAGCGGCGCGGGCGCGCAGTCGGTTAGTCGATTCCTGCCGGCTTATTGCACAATCCTGCGAGAAGCCTGAAACCGCTGTGCAGACCCGCGGTTTCAGGCAAAGCAAGAACGCCGTATTACAGGCCCGTGACCGGTAACGGGCTTGCCTGATTCACGACGGGCCGCAGGATCAGGCAAGGATTGTGCAGAATCGACCTAACACTTTTTCAATAGCCGCCACTAAGCTGAGCTCCATCCAAGCACCGCCCAGAGGACATCCCATGCCGTCGCTCGACCACCTCTCCCCGCCCCTCGATGCCGAGATGGAAAAACAGCGTGCCGAACTCGCCAGCATCGTGCATCGGCATACCTGGGAAGACGGCTCTTACGGCACGGCAATTACTTCGCTGTTCATGAACCGCCACAACACGCCGCGGGATTTCGCGCCGGTGCTGGTGGAGCCCGCGCTGTGCATCCTCGCCAGTGGCAGCAAGGAAGTGCGCCTGGCCGACGAGGTCTTCGCCTACGACCCCCTCAATTACCTGGTGTTCTCGGTGGCGATGCCGGTGGCCGGGCGGATCATCGACGCCACACCCGAGGACCCGAACCTGTCGGTGCGTATCAATATCGACCCGGCCCTGTTGACCGCCCTGATCGCCGAAGCCGGCCCCATGGGCGTGCCCACGCGCCCGACCTCCCGCGGGATGTACGTGGACCGCATCGACACCCAGCTGCTCGACGCCGTGCTGCGCCTGGCGCGTTTGCTGGACACGCCCAAAGATATCGCCATGCTCGCGCCGTTGATCAATCGGGAGATCCTCTACCGCTTGCTGCGTGGGCCGCAGGGCTATCGGCTGTATGAAATTGCCGTGGCCAACAGCCAGAGCCATCGAGTCAGCCAGGCGATCAAATGGCTCAACGGCAACTATGAGCAACCCCTGCGCATCGATGACCTGGCCAAGGAAGTGAACCTGAGCGTGTCGACCTTGCACCATCGCTTCAAGGCGATCACGGCAATGAGCCCGCTGCAGTACCAGAAGCAGCTGCGTTTACAGGAAGCGCGACGCCTGATGATCGCCGAAGGGTTGGAAGCGTCGGCGGCAGGCTATCGGGTGGGGTATGAAAGCCCATCGCAGTTCAGCCGCGAGTACAGCCGCTTGTTCGGCGCACCACCGCTGCGGGATCTGGCGCGGCTGCGCCAAAGCATCTGATACACCAGAGAAAACCATTGCAGCCGAGGGTGTGCTCGATAGCAGTGCGTCGGCGGCAAATGGGCTGACTGAGCCACTGCTATCGGGGGCCAGTCGAATCGTCGCACCGCCCCTCCCATATTTGTCCGATAGTCTTATCAGTCCAGGGTTCGGGGCAGTTGCAGGGTGACGCGCAAGCCGCCCTCGCGCAGGTTCTGCAAACTCACTTCGCCGCCATGGCTGTGGGCGATGTTGCGTGCGATACCCAACCCCAGGCCGTAGCCCTGTTGTTGGCCGGCGAGCCGAAAGTGCGGTTCGAAGACTTGCTCCAGACGCTGCTCCGGCACCCCGGGGCCTTCGTCGTCCACATGCAGGATGAACTGCACGCCATCGTCCTCGATATGCAGATGAGCGTTTTGCCCGTACTTCAACGCGTTGTCGATCAGGTTGCCGATGCAGCGCTTGAGGGCCAGCGGCTTGCCCGGGTACGTCGCCAGCGCCATGCCGTCCAGGGTTACGCGGCCGTTGCCGCTGGGCGCCACGTAGGGCTCCACCAGGCATTCGAGCACATGGTTGAGGTCCACCGGCTGGATGTTCTCGTGGATATCGGTGTCTTTCACGCATTGCAGCGCACCCTTGACCAGCAGTTCCAGCTCATCCAGGTCGCGACCGAACTTGGCTTGCAGGTTCTCATCTTCAAGCAGCTCCACGCGCAGGCGCAGACGTGTGATCGGCGTGCGCAGGTCGTGGGAAATTGCACTGAACAACTGGCTGCGCTCGGTCAGGTAGCGGCTGATGCGTTCGCGCATGGCATTGAATGCACGCCCCACTTCTACCACCTCGCTGCCGCCGCCTTCGGCTACCGGTTCGACGTCGGCGCCCAGGGACATGTCCCGCGCCGCCCGCGCCAAGCGTTTGAGGGGCCGGCTCTGCCAGTGCACCAACAAACCGATAAACAGCAGTAGAAGGCCGCTGGTCAACACGATGAACCACACCTGCTGAGACGGCAGGCCCTGTTCTTCGAGGCTGGTGTAGGGTTCGGGCAGCAGCGAAGCGATATACAGCCATTCGCCAGGCGCCAGTTGGATCTGGGTCACCAGCACTGGCGGGTTCACCGGCTCCAGGGTCAGCGCGTAATGGGCCCAGGACCGTGGCAATTCATCGAGCTTGAGGCCCGCGTTGAAAATCCGCAGGTCTTCGGCGCTGACGAATTCCACTGAGATGTGCACATCAGCGCCCAGGGTCTGGCGCAACACTTCATCCACCGCTACCAGCACCGCTTGTTTGCGCGGAGTTTCAGGCAGCACTTGCATGTCGAGGGGGCGATCGTTGAGGGTCACCACAAAGCGAGTGCCGCCCATGCTGCGCAGTTGGTCGAGCACCAATGGGCGATAGGCCACCGGCAGGGAACGGAAGTAACTCACGCTGGCGGTCATCGAATGCGCCAGGCTGCGCGCGCTGGTGACCAGACCTTCGAGCTGGGTGGCGCGCAATTGCGAGACCCAGATCACGCTGGACAGCGCCTGGGCGAACAGCACCACCAGCAGCGTGAGCAACAACATGCGCCCCAATAGCGAGCGTGGCACCGGAAAGCGGCGGCGACGTTCGGCTACTGGTTCAGTGGGCATTGCCGGCAACCACGTTGGCTGCCAGTTGATAGCCGCTGCCGCGCACGGTGCGGATCAGCCGTGGAGGCTTTTCGGTATCGCGCAGGCGTTGGCGCAGACGGCTGACCGCCATGTCGACGATACGGTCCAGCGGCATCAGGTCGCGGCCACGGGTGGCGTTGCCGATGGTGTCGCGGTCGAGAATTTCCTGGGGATGATCGAGAAACAATTTGAGCAGGGCAAAGTCGGCGCCGGACAAAATCACTTCTTCGCCATCGACGTGAAACAGGCGGTGGCTGATCATGTCCAGGCGCCACTCGTCGAACACCACCACGTCGCCACCGGTGTTGCGCTCCTGGCCGAACTGACAACGGCGCAACAGCGCTTTGATCCGCGCTTGCAGCTCACGTGGGCTGAACGGCTTACCGATGTAGTCATCGGCGCCCAGCTCCAGGCCGATCACGCGGTCGGCTTCGTCGGAGCTGGCGGTGAGCATGATGATCGGCACCTGCGCCTGGCGCGGGTGCTGGCGAACCCAGCGACACAGGCTGAAACCGTCTTCGTCCGGCAACATCACATCAAGGATCACCAGATCGCACGGCGCGTCGTTCATCGCCTGACGGAACCCCGCGCCATCGGCCACGCCCCGCACCTGGAAGCCGGCGCGACTGAGGTAGGTTTGCAGCAATTCGCGGATTTCCTGGTCGTCGTCGACCAGGAGAATGGATTTACTGATAACGCTCACGAGAGGCCTCCTTGTTGTTATGGGGTGTTGTTGCTGGCCCCATCGGGGGCAAGCTCCCTCCCACACGGCTGTGGGTGGCTATCACTGCCTAAGCAAATGCCTGTTCTAACGCCACCCCCGCCCCGGTCAAGCCGGAATACGGCGCCGTCACCAGCCACACCGGAATACCGTTGAAGTACTCGCTCATGCAGCCTTTGTCACGAAAGCTCTTGGCAAAGCCGCTGTGGATAAAGAAGTCGGCAAATCTCGGAATCACCCCGCCCACGATATACACGCCACCGCGCGCGCCGGTGGTGAGCACGTTGTTACCGGCCACACGACCCAGCCAGATGCTGAACTGATCCAATACTTCCATGGCGATCGGATCGCCGGCCAGGCCCGCCGCCGTGATGGCTTCGGGCGTGTCCAGCACCGGAACATGGCCGTCCACCGCACAAATCGCCCGATACAGACGCGGCAAGCCGCCGCCGCTCAAGGCAGTTTCGGCGCTGACATGGCCGATCTCGGTGTAGATGTGCTGCCACAGCTGGGTTTCCCGCGGGCTGCTCAGGGGCAGGTCGACATGGCCGCCCTCCCCTGGCAACGCCGCGAACCGGCCGGCGCCAAGGTCCAGCAAGGTGCCGACCCCCAGCCCGGTGCCTGGGCCGATCACCACCGCTGGGCGCAACGGCTCGGGCGTGCCTTCGCAAACCACGCGGAATTCGTCGGGTTGCAGGCGCGTCATGCCCAGAGCCATGGCCGAGAAATCGTTGACCAGCAGCAGTTCATCCACCTGCAACGTTTTGCAGAATGCGGTCTTGCTCAAGCGCCAGTGATTGTTGGTGAACTTGAACTCATCGCCACTCACCGGCCCCGCCACCGACAGGCACACCGCGCCGATGTCGCCGACGCTCAGGCCCTCTTTCTTGAGGTAGACCTGGATGGCCGCCTCAGGGCTGTCGTGATCCGCCGTGGCGTGCACGCGGATCGAATGCAGGGCTTGATCCCGCCACAACGCGAAACGGGCGTTGGTACCACCGATGTCACCGACCAGCGCTAACTTCACTTAAGCGTCTCCAGGGCAGAGGTAAAGGCGCTGGCGCCCTGCTCTGCGGAGCTTGCGGCCAAGCGCATAAATGCAAACAGCTCGCGACCGGCCCCCACGTTATTACCCAACAGGCCCGTGGCAGGCGCTCGCGCTGCAAATTCTTCGGCGTCCACCTTAAGCTCCAGGGTGCCTTTGACGCCATCCACGCGAATGATATCGCCATCGCGCACGCGCGCCAGCGGCCCGCCGCTTTGGGCTTCGGGGTTCACATGGATCGCGGCGGGAATCTTACCCGACGCGCCGGACATACGCCCGTCTGTTACCAAGGCCACTTTGAAACCACGGTCCTGCAACACGCCAAGGAACGGCGTCATTTTGTGCAGTTCCGGCATGCCATTGGAGCGCGGGCCCTGGAAGCGCATCACCGCCACGAAATCTTTTTCCAACTCGCCGGCCTTGAACGCGTCGGCCAGGTCCTGCTGGTCCTGGAACACCACCGCCGGCGCTTCGACGATCTGGTGCTCAAGGGCCACGGCGGAGACTTTCATCACACCACGACCGAGGTTGCCTTCCATCACCCGCAGCCCGCCTTCGGGCGAGAACGCACGGGCCACCGGGCGCAGGATGGCTTCGTCGAGGCTTTCGATGGGGCCGTCGCGCCAGATCAGCTCGCCGTCGACCAGGAACGGTTCCTGGGTGTAGCGGCTCAGGCCTTTGCCAGCCACGGTGTTGACGTCTTCATGCAACAGCCCGGCTTCCAGCAGTTCACGGATCAGGAACGACATACCGCCCGCTGCCTGGAAGTGGTTGATATCGGCTTTGCCGTTTGGATAAACGTGGGACAGGGTCGGCACCACCTCGGAGAGGTCGGCCATGTCCTGCCAGGTCAGGATGATGCCCGCCGACATGGCGATGGCCGGCATGTGCAGGGTGTGGTTGGTGGAGCCGCCGGTGGCATTCAGGGCCACGATGGAGTTGACGATGGATTTTTCGTCGACGATCTCGCCGATCGGTGTGAAGTTGCCGTTGGCCTTGGTCAGACGCGTGACCTGGTGCGCGGCTTCGCGGGTCAACGCATCGCGCAGCGGTGTATACGGGTTGACGAACGACGCGCCCGGCAGGTGCAGCCCCATCACTTCCATCAGCAGTTGGTTGGTGTTGGCGGTGCCGTAGAAGGTGCAGGTGCCGGGGCTGTGGTAGGACTGCATCTCCGATTCCAGCAGCTCCTCGCGGCTGGCCTTGCCTTCGGCGTAGCGCTGGCGCACATCGGCTTTCTGTTTGTTGGAGATGCCCGACGGCATCGGCCCGCCCGGCACGAAGATCATCGGCAAATGCCCGTAGCGCAGCGCGCCCATCATCAGGCCGGGCACGATCTTGTCGCAGATGCCCAGCATCAGCGCCGCATCGAACATGTTGTGGGACAGCGCCACCGCCGTGGACATGGCGATGACTTCACGACTGAGCAGGCTCAGCTCCATGCCCGGTTCGCCCTGGGTCACACCATCGCACATCGCCGGAGTGCCGCCAGCGAATTGGCCGACCGAGCCCACTTCGCGTAGGGCTTTCTTTATTTGTTCAGGGAAATGTTCGTAGGGCTGATGCGCCGAGAGCATGTCGTTATATGAAGAAACAATTGCCACGTTGGCGGCATTCATCATGCGCAGGCTCTGTTTGTCTTCGGTGCCGCAACCGGCCACGCCATGGGCGAAGTTGGCGCATTGCAGCTTACCGCGCATCGGACCGTCGCTGGCTGCGCCGCGGATGAGCGCAAGGTAAGCCTCGCGGGTGGCGCGGCTGCGGGCGATAAGCCGTTCGGTGACCTCAAGGACGCGGGGATGCATGTGTAGAACTCCAGGCTAACGGATGTGGCGACCTGAGTGTCTATGCTGATCAAACGCCCACAGCGCATGGGATGGCAGGGTGTCGTTTGGATCATCGGACCAGTTGATTCAGGTCACTCGTTGTAGATTGAACAAAATATTGCCACTAAAAAGGCTTGTTTTCTATTTTTATGCGAATAATCTTGTAATTCTTACAACAAATCGACGACAGGCACTTTCCAATGACTCTTCGTATCGCAATCAATGGTTTTGGCCGTATCGGCCGCAATGTCCTGCGCGCACTGTATACCCAAGGCTACCGCCAGGATTTGCAGATCGTCGCCATCAATGATCTGGGCGACAGTTCGATCAATGCCCACTTGCTCAAATTCGATACCGTACACGGTACTTTCGATGCAGAGGTCGCCCACGATCAGGAAAGCCTGACCGTCAACGGTGACCGGATCGCCGTCAGTGCCATTCGCAACCCGGCCGAGCTGCCGTGGGCCGCGCTGAATATCGACGTGGTGTTCGAATGCACCGGTCTGTTCACCGACCGCGCCAAAGCCGCCGCCCATATCAGCGCCGGCGCGCGCAAGGTGATCATCTCCGCCCCGGCCAAGGGCGCGGACGCCACCGTGGTCTACGGCGTGAACCATGACATTCTGCGCCAATCCCACCAGATCATCTCCAACGCTTCGTGCACCACCAACTGCCTGGCGCCGGTGGCCCAGGTGCTGCACCGTGAGCTGGGCATCGAAAGCGGCCTGATGACCACGATCCACGCCTACACCAACGACCAGAACCTGACCGACGTTTACCACACCGACCCATACCGCGCGCGTTCGGCCACCCAGAACATGATCCCAAGCAAGACCGGCGCTGCCGAAGCGGTCGGCCTGGTGCTGCCGGAACTGGCGGGCAAACTGACCGGCATGGCCGTGCGCGTGCCGGTGATCAACGTGTCCCTGGTGGACCTCACCGTGCAACTGAAGCAAGAAGCCACGGCAGAGCAAGTCAACGCGCTGCTCAAGGACGCCAGCCAGCACTCCAAGATCCTCGGCTACAACACCCTGCCGCTGGTTTCCAGTGACTTCAACCACAACCCGCTGTCGTCGATCTTTGACGCCAATCACACCAAGGTCAGCGGTAAATTGCTGAAAGTGCTCGCCTGGTATGACAACGAGTGGGGCTTCTCCAACCGTATGCTGGATAACTGCCTGGCACTCTGCAACGCCGAGTAATGGGGGTTGTGCGGGAGGGGGCAAGCCTCCTCCCGCATTGGCTTTGTATTGAGCAACAGAGGAATAGCCACTTGCCATTTGCGTTGATGATAAGCATTATCATTAACTGCCTATCGGTCTGGTGTCACTGTGAGCCAATCTCGCTTCAACCACGTCTTCCTCACTCAACGGGCGATTCTGCTGCGCACCCTGCAACGCATGGTGCATAACCACAGCACCGCCGAAGACTTGCTGCAGGAAACCTACCTGCGCGTGACCCGGGCCCTGAACGAGCGGCCGATCGATCACCTCGAACCTTTCGTCTATCAAACAGCGCGCAATCTGGCGCTGGATCATCTACGCGCGCGCAAAATCCAGGCCCGCACCCTACAAGAAGACGTACCGCTGCAGATTCTGCAAAGCGTCGTCGCCCCCACCACCACCCCCGAGGACGCGACCCAGGCCGAGCAACTGCTGGAGCACCTGAGCGTCAGCCTGGGCCAATTGAGCGCGCGTCAGCAGCAGATTTTCATCCTCAGTCGCCTGCACGGTTGCAGCTATCAGGAGATTGCCGACCAGTTGGGTGTGTCCTTGAGCACGGTGCAGAAGGAACTGAAATTGATCATGGCCATCTGCGTAGGTGTGGCCGAACGGCTGGATCAGTCTTAAGCTGCATCCCACAGAAGTGTCGACGCAGGCCGTAGGAAAATTGAATAAAAACGTGGCGAAGACCCGAGGAACCCCGTGACCGACCCGAATAACCCGCGCCCCGAAGCGCTGGCGCATGAGGTGCTGCAAGACCCGGCGATGGACCAGGCCCTCGATTGGCTGATCGCCCTGCAGTGCCCGCAGCACGGCCAGCAGGCTGAGTTCCAAGCCTGGCTGGCCCGCGATCCGGCCCATGCTCACGCCTTCGATAAAGCCCAAGCCGCCTGGGGCGGCGCGCCGGTACACAGCGCCGCCGTGGCCCTGGCCGCGCCGCGCAAACCGAGCGCCTGGCGCCGTATCCAACCGCACTGGAAACCCCTGGCTACCGCCGCCGTGCTGGTGATCGGGCTGTTCAGCTTCAGCAGTCTGCCGATGCGCCTGCAAGCCGACCACCTCACCGTGGTCGGTGAACGGCAGCGCCTGCAACTGGACGAAGGCGCCAACGTGTTGCTCAACACCAACTCGGCGTTTTCCAGCCGCGTTCAGAACCACCAGCGCATCGCCCGCCTCTATCAGGGCGAAGCGTTTTTCGACGTGGCGGCCACCCATGGCCTGCCCCTGGAAATCGATGCCGGCCCGGTGCGCGCCAGCGTAAGTGACACCGCGTTCGCCGTGCGCTACCTCAATGGCGAGGCACAAGTGCAGGTGCAACGCGGCGATGTGGACCTGAGCAACACCTTCGACGACGCCCGGGTGCGCCTGAGCGCCGGGGAAAGTATCCGCATCGGCCCCAAGGGCTTCGGCCAGCCGGCCAAGCTGGATGCCAACAAAGACCTGGCCTGGGTGCGGGGCCGGCTGATTTTCGAAAACTGCCCATTGAGCGAGGTGCTTGCTGAACTAAGTCGCTACTACCCCGGCTGGATCGTCAACACCAACGAGCAACTCGCCAGTGTGGCCGTCACCGGTAATTACCGCCTCGACCAACCTCTGGATGTAGTGCGCTCACTGGCCCACATCACTTCAGCCACGCTCTCGGAATACCCCGCCTTGGTGATATTGAACTAAATGAGAATTATTTTTACTCGATAGCCGGCGGTGGTACGTCTCGTCTTAGCCAATGCAACTAATTCCTATTTGGAAAGGTTCGCAACTATAAGATTCGTACCCCGGAGCGCTCTCGATGTCCTCTCGTTTCAACCGCCGGTCTTCTTCGCCCGTTCTGTCCTTGCTCACCGCCGCCATCCTGTTGGCCGGCATACCCGCCGTCAGCGCCACGGCCGCCGAACCGGCGCCGCGCAGCCACGGCAATTATCAATTCAGCATCGAACAACAGCCGCTGGTCTCGGCCCTCAATGCCTTTACCGCGGTGACTGGCTGGCAAGTGGGCCTGCCGGCGGAACTCGGCCAGGGCGTGTCCTCACCTGGCGTACGCGGCCCTTTGCCGCCGGAAAAAGCCTTGGATCGGCTGTTGGTGGGGACCAACCTGAGCTATCGCAAACTGGGCAATAACAACATTGTTCTAGAGAGACGCGCCGCCGGCAGCACCCTCAACCTGCAACAGGTGACCATCAGCGCCACCCGCAACGCCCAGGACGTCGACAGCGTACCGAGCACCGTCAGCGTGCACGAGCGCGAGGAACTCGACCGCCAGAACGTCAACACCATTCGCGACCTGGCCCGCTATGAACCAGGGGTTTCGGTGGGCGGCGCCGGCACCCGTTCGGGCAATGCCGGTTTCAACATCCGCGGCATCGACGGCGACCGCATCCTCACCCAGGTGGACGGCGTGGAAGTGCCGGACAACTTCTTCAACGGCCCCTACGCCAAGACGCGCCGCAACTACGTCGATCCGGAAATCGTCAAGCGCGTGGAAATCCTGCGCGGCCCGGCCTCCGCCCTGTACGGCAGCAGCGCCATCGGCGGTGCCGTGAGTTACTTCACCCTCGACCCGGACGACATCATCAAGCCCGGCCAGGATGTCGGTGCGCGCCTGAAGACCGGCTACAGCTCCGCCGACGAGAGCTGGCTGACCTCCGGCACCTTCGCCGGCCGCGTGGGCGACGTCGACGGTTTGCTGCACCTGAGCCAGCGCAACGGCCATGAAACCGAATCCTACAACGGCAACAACGCCACCGGCCTGGCCCGCACCGGCGCCAACCCGGAAGACGCACGCACCACCAACGTACTGGCCAAGCTCGGTTGGAACTACGGCGAGGATAACCGCCTGGGCCTGACCTACGAAAAGTACAAGGATGACCGCGACGTCAACTTGAAGAACGCCGTGGGTGGTCCGTTTATCGGTGGCCGAGGGTTCAACCTCTACCGTGATCGTCGAGGCAACGACACCATCACCCGCGAGCGTTTCGGCCTGGAAAACAGCTTCGCGCTTGAGTCGCCGATTGCCGATCGCATCAAGACCAGCCTCAATTACCAGATCGCCAAGACCGACCAGACCACCGCCGAGATCTATCAGTCAGGCCGTCGCGTCCTGCGCACGCGCGACACCCTGTACCAGGAAAAACAGTGGGTTTTCGATGCGCAGTTGGACAAAGCATTCAGCCTGGGTGCCACCGATCACCAAGTGACCTACGGCACCACCCTCAAGCAGCAGAAGGTCACCGGCTCGCGGGAGGGCAGCGCGACGTGCCTGGCCGTCGGCAGCGGTTGCACCGCCATCGGCGCGCCCAGTCCGATGGCCAGTGACAGCGTGAAGAAGTCCAGCGACTTTCCCGACCCGACCATCAACACCTACTCGCTGTTCGCCCAGGACCAGATCGCCTGGGACAAATGGACCTTCCTGCCGGCCGTGCGCTACGACTACACCCGGCTCAAGCCCAAGTTGACCCAAGAGTTCCTCAACACCGTCAACCCGACCGGCGCGGACCCGGTGAGTGACAAGGAAAAAACCTGGCACCGTATAACGCCCAAGTTTGGCCTGACGTACGCACTGACCGATCAATACACCTGGTTCGGCCAATACGCCGAAGGTTTCCGTACACCGTCAGCCAAGGCCCTGTACGGGCGCTTTGAAAACCTCAACCTGGGCTACACGGTCGAACCGAACCCCGACCTCAAGCCAGAAACCAGCAAAGGCGTCGAAACCGGGATTCGTGGCAAGTTCAACGAGGGCTCTTTTGAAATCGCGTTGTTTTACAACAAATACCGCGACTTTATCGACGAAGACAATGCCGTCGTCGGGGGCACGGTTGAACAGTTCCAGGCGGTCAATATCAAGCGCGCCACCATCAAGGGTGCGGAAGCCAAAGGTCGCCTGAACCTGGATGCCTTCGGCGCCCCGCAAGGCCTCTATACCCAGGGTGCGGTTTCCTATGCCTACGGCCGCAACGACGATAACGGCGAGCCGCTGAACAGCGTCAACCCGCTTAAGGGCGTATTGGGCCTGGGCTATGACCAGGACAACTACGGTGGCCTGTTGAGCTGGACCCTGGTGAAAAAACAGAACCGCGTTGACAGCAGTACCTTCCACGCGCCGGACGGCGATACCAGCGGCCCGTTCAAAACCCCAGGATTCGGCGTGGTCGACCTGACGGCCTTCTACAAAGTGACTGACGACGTGACCATCAACGGCGGCGTCTACAACCTCACCGACAAGAAATACTGGAACTGGGATGACGTGCGCAGCTACGACAGCGTCGGCGAAGCGGCTGTAACCGGTCCGGCCAACCTCGACCGTCTGACCCAGCCCGGCCGCAACTTTGCCGTCAATGTGATCTGGGATATCTGACCGCATCGACCTCACTTCGCCGAAATGTCAGCGGCGAGGTGAGGATTTTTTACTGTGCTGCGTCTTCTTGTTCGTCTAGTTGATAACCACTCTCTTTAAGAACAACCCGGCGCCCCCCCTTTCAAGGACTTTCTCATGACCGCTTCCCCTACCGCAGAACGCCCAAGCCTGCGCTCCCAGCGTCTGAACCAGATCACCCACGCCCCGCACGCCAAGCTCGACGCGCTGGTCAAGGCCCATGCCCCATTCGAGACCCAGGCCAACTTCGCGCGGTTCGTGGTGGCGCAGTACCTGTTCCAATCGGAACTGGTGGCGCTGTACACCGATCCCGAGCTGATCAAGCTGGTGCCGGACCTGGCCGAACGCTGCCGCGCCGAAGCCGCCAGGCTGGACCTGGCCGACCTGGAGACCGACGTGCCAGCCCCGGTCCCGGGCGCACTGAAAAACCCAAGCAAGGCCGAAGCCCTGGGCTGGTTGTTTGTGTCCGAAGGTTCCAAGCTGGGCGCCGCGTTCCTGATCAAGCGCGCCGTGGGCCTGGGCCTGAGCGACACCTTTGGCGCACGCCATTTGGGTGAGCCGGCCGGCGGACGCGCCGAAGGCTGGAAAAGCTTCACCCGCACTCTGGATGCACTGCAATTGAGCGCCGAAGAAGAAGCGGCAGCGGAAAAAGGCGCGATTGACGCGTTTGTACGCTTCACCGTTTTGCTGGAACAGGCGTACGCTAGCGCCCCAGAACTGGCCTGATCCCCCTTTTGAAATGCAATCGACTGTGGGAGGGGGCTTGCCCCCGATGACGGCGGGTCAGTTTCCTATTTGTTGGCTGATGCACTGCAATCGGGGCCAAGCCCCCTCCCACCTTTGTCTTTGTTTTTTCCCGAATCTGCATATCCCATGACCCGCCAGACCCAATCCACCTCGAAAATCGCCCAGCTCCTCTTCGGCCTGCTGGCTTATGTGAGCCTGGGCATCGGCTTGATTGCGATTGTGGTGCCGGGGTTGCCCACCACCGAATTCATCCTGCTGGCCGCCTGGGCCGCGACCAAAAGCTCACCGCGCCTGAGCGCGTGGCTGGAGAACCACCGCCTGTTCGGACCTATCCTGTTCAACTGGCGCAACGGCAAGATCATCGCCCGTCGCGCCAAAATCAGCGCCACCGTGAGCATGTTGCTGTGCGCGATCCTGATGCTGGTGATGCTCGACCATGGCTGGCCGGTGTACCTGGCAATCGTCGGCATGAGCCTGGGCAACCTGTGGATCTGGTCGCGCCCCGAAAGGCTGCCAGCCCCCGCGTAACAAAGGCTGTAGTTGTTTTCCTACCGCTTATCGCCTTCTGCTCATGAATCGATCCGTTGCGCCGATGTTGCAGACATAGCGCTGAATGGACTTGGCCGTGCCTTGCCCACCACTACGTCCATTCGTGAGTGAACCTATGTTCGACACCCTCTCTATCCGCTTGAAAATCGTGCTGCTGTCCGGGCTTTGCCTGTTAGGGGTGATTGCGCTGGTGGTCAGCATCAACATTTACAACACCAACCAGAATGATCAACTGGTCAGTGACTCAAGCTCACGCATGCTCACTGACGGCGTGGAACAATTACTGCAGGCCAAGGCGGCCGAACAGGCGGTGCAGTTGCAGGAAACTTTCGGCGACAGCCTGCTGGCACTGACCGCACTGGCCGACCAGATCAAGGACCTGCGCATCATGGCCAACAAACGTGGCCTGGAAGCCGGTGCGCTGCGCGAAGACCTCAATCAGAGCATGAAAACCACGTTCGATCGCAACAGCAAAGTATTGGGTTTCTGGCTGTCGTTCGAACCCAACGCTCTGGACGGCAAGGACAGCGAATTCCTTGATGACAAGGCCCGCGCTTCCAATGAGAAAGGGCGCTTCTCCAGTTATTGGAGCCGTGCCGGCGGCGAAAGCTTGAACACCATCATGGTTGAAGAGGACCTGAACAAGACCACTCTGACCCTCAACGGTACGCCCTACAACATCTGGTACACGTGCCCACGCGACACCCGCAATACCTGCCTGCTGGAACCCTATGAAGATACGGTAGGTGGCAAAAAGGTACTGATGACCACCATCGCATCGCCGTTGATTGTTGAGGGCAAGCTTATCGGCGTCGTCGGCGTGGACATTGCGCTGACCGCCTTGCAGGAAACCACCGACGTCGCACAAAAAGACCTGTTCAACGGGGCTGCGCACCTGGAGATTCTCTCCAGCAGCGGTCTGATTGCGGCCTACAGCGGCGAACCGGCCAGGGTCGGCAAGAATTTGATCGACACCCTGGGTGAAGAAGGCAAGGAGATCGTGCAGTTGCTGGCAAGTGACAGCCGCATGATCCGTGAACAGGGCGACACCATCCGCGCGGTGTACCCGGTCAAACCACTCGCCGATGCCAAGCCTTGGGGCGTGGTGATCAAACTGCCCAAAAGCGTGATGCTGGCCGATAACGTCAAGCTCCAAGCGGTACTCGACGAAGCCCAGGCCAGCGGCACAGTCAAGGCGCTGCTGGTAGGGGCTGCTGCCGGCCTGCTGGGCCTGCTGCTGATCTGGCTCACCGCCACCGGCGTGACCCGTCCGATCAACAGCGTGGCGGCCATGCTCAAGAACATCGCCAGCGGTGAAGGCGACCTTACGCAGCGTCTGGCCTACGCCAAGAAGGACGAACTAGGCGAGTTGGTGAACTGGTTCAACCGCTTCCTCGACAAGCTGCAGCCGACCATTGCACAGATCAAGCAAAGCATCACCGAAGCCCGGGGCACAGCGGATCAATCGTCGGCCATTGCTCGCCAGACCAGTGAAGGCATGCAGGTGCAGTTCCGCGAAATCGACCAGGTGGCCACCGCCTCCAACGAGATGAGTGCCACGGCCCACGACGTCGCCAACAGCGCCTCCAACGCCGCCAGTGCGGCGCGCGGCGCCGACCAGTCGGCCCGTGAAGGCATGCAGATTATCGAGAAGAGCACCCGCGACATCACCACCTTGGCCGACGAAGTCAGCAAGGCGGTGGGTGAAGTCGAAGCGCTGGCGGTCAACAGCGAGCAGATCGGCTCAGTGCTGGAGGTGATCCGAGGCATCGCCGAGCAGACCAACCTGCTGGCGCTCAACGCGGCGATCGAAGCAGCACGCGCCGGGGAAAGCGGACGCGGATTCGCGGTGGTGGCCGACGAAGTGCGCAACCTGGCCAAGCGCACCCAGGATTCGGTGGAGGAAATCCGCCAGGTAATCGAACGCATCCAGAGCGGCACCCGTGGCGTGGTGGCGACCATGCATTCCAGCCAAAGCCAGGCCCAGAGCAATGCCGGACAGATTCATCAGGCCGTGCAGGCCCTGGGCAAGATCAGCGACGCAGTTACGGTGATCAGCGATATGAACCTGCAAATCGCCAGCGCCGCCGAGCAGCAGAGCGCCGTGGCCGAAGAGGTCAACCGCAATGTCTCGGCGATCCGCACCGTGACCGAAACCCTTACCGGCCAGGCCACCGAATCGGCGGCCATCAGCAGCCAGCTCAATGCGTTGGCCAGCCAGCAGATGAAGCTCATGGATCAGTTCAAGGTTTAACAAACACCACGGGACCAATGTGGAAGGGGGCAAGCCCCCGATTGCAGTGTGTCAGTCAACTCATCTGTAGCTGACACATCGCTGTCGGGGGCAAGCCCCCTCCCACCTTGTCAAAGACCGGGCCAAGCCTGCACAAACGCCGCCACATCTTCCTTCGGTGCCGTACGCGGCGGGTTCTGCGGTGTGCCCAAATAGAGGAAGCCAATCACTTCCTCATTCGCCGCCAGCCCCAAGCCCCTGGCGACGTGGGCCGAGTAGGACAATTCGCCAGTGCGCCACACCGCACCGATTCCCTGGGCATAAGCCGCCAGCAGAATGCCGTGGGCGGCGCAGGCGGCTGCCAGCAGTTGTTCGGATTTTGGCACCTTGAAATGCTCCTGCAGACGCGCGATCACCACCACCACCAGCGGCGCCCGCAACGGACCATTCTGGGCCTTGTCGATGGCGGCCTGCGGGGCTTGGGGGTCTTGCAGGCGCGCGGCTTCGGCCAGCAGCGTGCCCATTTGCTCACGCGCCGCGCCTTCAACGGTGAGGAAGCGCCACGGACGCAGTTGACCGTGGTCCGGCGCGCGCATGGCGGCGGCGAAGAGCACCTCGCGCTGCGCCGGGGTCGGTGCCGGCTCCAGCAAACGCGGCACGGAAACACGGTTGAGCAAAGCGTCGAGAGCCTGCATTGGCCACCTCCAGAAAAAAATGTGCCGTCATTCTAGCGGGAATGAACCGTGAGTCCATCAAACGATAATTGCTCTTATTCAATCCGCCCCGCCCTGTTAGACTTTGCGCCCACCTTTTTCGCATTCGTTCAGGAAACTCGATGTTCCGTTCGCTTTTTCGTCTGTCTGTCGCATGTATGGCCCTGGGCCTGACTGCGTGCGACAACGCCCCGCGCTTTACCCAGGCCGAGCCCGGTGAAGCGCGCGCCGGCGGTGCGACGACTGTAAACAAAGGCGACCAGAACGCGTTTTCCCTGCCCTCGGCCAACCTGTCACCCACGCGCCGCCTGGACTTCAGCGTCGGCAACAGTTTTTTCCGCAGCCCCTGGGTGATTGCACCGTCCACCACCACCGCCCGTGATGGCCTGGGCCCGCTGTTCAACACCAATGCCTGCCAGAACTGCCATATCAAGGACGGTCGCGGGCACCCGCCGCTGGCCGATGCGCCCAACGCAGTGTCCATGCTGGTGCGCCTGTCGATACCGGATGCACAGCCCTACGCCAAGCTGATCGAACAACTCGGCGTGGTGCCGGAGCCGGTGTACGGCGGGCAATTGCAGGACATGGCCGTACCGGGCGTGGTGCCGGAAGGCAAGGTGCGGGTCGACTACACCCCGGTCAAGGTGACATTCAAAGACGGCACCGTGGTCGAGCTGCGTAAGCCGGACCTGCAAATCACCCAACTGGGCTACGGCCCGATGCACCCCGACACGCGTTTCTCCGCCCGCATTGCGCCACCGATGATCGGCCTGGGCCTGCTCGAAGCCATCAGCGACGCGGATATCCTGCGCAACACCGACCCGAAAACCGCCGACAAAGACGCCATTGTCGGTCGGCCGAATTGGGTCTGGGACGACGCCCAGCAGAAAACCGTGCTGGGCCGGTTTGGCTGGAAAGCCGGGCAACCCACGCTCAATCAACAAAATGTTCACGCGTTCTCTGGTGATATGGGCCTCACCACCACCCTGAGACCTTTCGATGACTGCACCGACGCCCAAGTCGCCTGCAAACAGGCGCCCAACGGGAATGGCCCCGACGGCGAGCCGGAAGTCAGCGATAACATTCTGCGCCTGGTGCTGTTCTACACTCGCAACCTGGCCGTGCCGGTGCGCCGCGATGTCGACGCACCGCAGGTGCTGGCCGGGAAAAACCTGTTCTATCAGGCCGGTTGCCAGGGTTGTCACAAGCCGACGTTCACCACCGCCGCCGACGCCGCCGAGCCTGAATTGGCCAATCAAACCATCCGTCCATACAGCGATTTGTTGTTGCACGACATGGGCGAAGGCCTTGCCGACAACCGCAGCGAATTCAAGGCCGGTGGCCGTGACTGGCGCACGCCGCCGTTGTGGGGCATCGGTTTGACGCAAACCGTGAGTGGTCATACCCAGTTTCTGCATGACGGCCGCGCCCGCAACCTGCTCGAAGCCGTGCTCTGGCATGGCGGCGAGGCCCAGGCGGCGCAGCAGCATGTGCTGTCTTTCAATGCCGAGCAGCGCGCTGCGTTGCTGGCGTTTCTGAACTCTTTATAAGCTTCGCCCCAATTACAGAAGGGAGCTCGACATGTTCCGTCCCAAGTTGTTGTTCACCAGCCTGGCCGCCCTCGCCCTTGGCGCCTGTTCGCCCCAGGACCCGCAAGCCGTGACCTCGGCGGCCATCGCCAAGCAAGTGATCCTGCCTACCTACAGCCGCTGGGTCGACGCCGATCGCCAATTGGCGGTCAGCGCGCTGGCCTACTGCCAAGGCAAGGAAAGCCTGGACACCGCCCGCGCCGATTTCCTGCACGCACAAAAAGCCTGGGCCGAGCTGCAACCGCTGCTGATCGGCCCGTTGGCCGAAGGCAACCGCGCGTGGCAAGTGCAGTTCTGGCCGGACAAAAAGAACTTGGTGGGTCGCCAGGTCGAGCAACTGGTGGAAGCCCAGCCGCAGATCGACGGCGCCGCCCTGGCCAAGGCCAGCGTGGTTGTGCAAGGCCTGTCGGCCTACGAATACATCCTCTACGACGCCAAGACCGACCTCGCCGACAGCGCCCAGAAAGCCCGCTATTGCCCGCTGCTAATGGCCATCGGTGAGCGCCAGAAAGCCCTGGCTGAAGAGATCCTGGCCAGTTGGAACAGCACCGACGGTATGCTCGCGCAGATGAGCAAATTTCCGAACCAGCGTTATGCCGATTCCCACGAAGCGATCGCCGATCTGCTGCGTGTGCAAGTGACCGCGCTGGACACCCTGAAGAAAAAACTCGGCACGCCCATGGGCCGCCAGACCAAAGGCATCCCGCAACCGTTCCAGGCCGATGCCTGGCGTAGCCAGTCGTCGCTGCAAAGCCTGGAGGCCAGCCTCGCCGCCGCCCAGACCGTGTGGGTCGGCGTCGACAATAAAGGCTTGCGTGGCTTGCTGCCGTCGGATCAGAAAGCCTTGGCCGACAAGATCGACGCCGCCTATGCAGCGTCCCTGAAACTGTTCGCCAGCAACCAGCGCAGCCTCAACGAACTGTTGAACGACGACGCCGGGCGTCAGCAACTCAACGACCTCTACGACAGCCTCAACGTGGTGCATCGCCTGCATGAAGGTGAGCTGGCCAAGGCGCTGGGGATCCAACTGGGCTTTAACGCCAACGACGGTGACTGATGATGCTCAGGCGACAGGCTTTGGCGATTGGCAGCGTGCTGCTCAGCGCGCTCACTCTGGGCGGCTGGACGCTGTTCAAGCACAAGGACAACGGACCGTTGCTGCTGTCGGCGCGGGATGATGGGGACGGCAAGCACTACGCCGTGGGCTATCGCCTGGACGGCACGCGGGTGTTCGCCACCCAGGTCGGCCAGCGCTGCCACGACATCATCAACCACCCGACGCTGCCGATTGCGCTGTTTGTGGCCCGTCGTCCGGGCACCGAGAGCTACCTGATCGACCTGCGCGATGGCGCGCTGCTGCAAACCATCTCCTCAAACGCCAATCGCCACTTCTATGGCCACGCGGTCATCCACAAGAGTGGCGAGTGGCTATACGCCACCGAAAACGATACCTCCGACCCCGGCCGCGGCCTGCTCGGTGTGTACAAGTTCGAGGGTGAGCGCCTGGTGCATAGCGGCGAGCTGTCCACCCATGGCATCGGCCCGCACCAAGTGTCGTGGATGCCCGACGGCGAAACCCTGGTGGTGGCCAATGGCGGCATCCGCACCGAAGCGGAAAGCCGCGTGGAGATGAACCTCAACGCCATGGAGCCGAGCCTGGTGCTGATGCGTCGCGACGGCGCGCTGATCAGCAAGGAAACCCTGAGCCAGCAGATGAACAGCGTACGTCACATGGGTATTGCCAGCGATGGCACGATCCTTACCGGCCAACAGTTTATGGGCCCTTCCCAGGAGCGCTCCGAACTGTTGGCCATCAAGCGTCCCGGCCAACCGTTCGTGGCATTTCCGGTGGCCGATGCGCAGTTGCAAGCCATGGGGCATTACACCGCCAGCGTAGCCGTGCACAGCGAACTGCGCTTGGTCGCCTTGACGGCCCCGCGCGGCAATCGCTTCTTTATCTGGGACATGGACAGCGGTGAGCTGCGCCTGGACGGCCCACTGCCCGACTGCGCGGGCGTGGGAGCGGTGGCGGATGGGTTTGTGGTCACCTCGGGCCAGGGCCGTTGCCGCTTCTACGATTGCCGACAGAAACAGTTGGTCGCTAAACCGTTGGAATTGCCGGCCGGGCTTTGGGATAACCATCTGCATCTGGCATAAACGCCCGCTGACAGACTGAAAAATCCGCAAAAAAAAGGGCCTCGCATCGCAAGGCCCTGTTCGGGAGGTTTAAAGATTTCAACTTTGCGGCCTCATCCCTTGAGACATTCCGAACATGAACAGCAAAAGTTCATGATCGGGCTTGGCCGCGGTGCTCGCCTTGGCGACACGCGGCAACAGGCATTGCGCGCCGCCCTGCGACGCGCTGAGTACCTGGGTACGAGGCTGCTCCCAGGCGGCCAGCGCTAAGGCTGCTACGCCTAACGCTCCCACCAAAAAAAAACCTCGTGCTATTTCTAGCTTCATCTGGTTAAACCCTTGATAGCGCTGCCAAACGCCGTCTCGTAAAAGTAGCTGAGTTTTTCCCAGTCAGCGCTGCTCCACGACGAATGGCGCCGCAGTTGCAGCATGTCGTGGGAAGCCGCCCGATAAGCGGTCAGGCGCTGCCGACATTTTTCAAAATCCAGCAACGCCACTTCGACGGTGGCCGAGTCACCCTCGCCCGTCACGCGCGCAAAAATATGCTTGATGTACAGACAGCCGTGCTGCCAGCGCCCCTTGTGCATACGTGCCAGGGTGGTCGCCACTTCCTTGAGCAGACGCTCATGCACCTGTTCACCGTACTGCTCACGGCCGCCGGCGGCGTACCATTTTTCGATCTCGTCGAAACCATCCAAAGAAGCCGTCACCAATATGGCTTTCCACTGGTGTTCAGGATCACGACGCGCTTCGCAGAACACCATTTCCGGCACTCGCACATCCAGCAGGCGAAGCCCCTTGAGCGCATCACGCTCGCGCAGCACCGTAGGACGCCCGAACGGGTGCAGCCAACTGCGGTAAATATGCCCGGTCTGCCGCTTGCAATAGAGCAAACGCCCGCTGGCGCTCATGACCCGCTGTACACCGCTTTCGCCGCCGCGCCGACGATTGGGCTCTTCCACCCATTCGCCCTGCTGACGCCAGAAATAGTCGAATCGTTCTTCTGGAGCTACGTGACTGCCTGCTACGCACTCAACTGCCATCCTGTTACCTCTTGCGTAATACATATACTCGCCACATGGCGTAGAGCGGTATGAAGTCCAGAGCGTCCTGAACACGAAAACCCGCCTGCTCGAATTCTGCTTCTACAGTAGCAGCCGGTAACACAAACCTGTTTTGGTAACCGTCCTGCTCACCTTTCCTACGACGTCGATCTTCGGTGCGCTTGCGCTTCCACGCTTTGAAATTGCCATCGACCCACAGAGAAATAATCACACTGTCACGGGTAACTCGCTGAAACTCGCGCAATATCGCCAGACGATGGGCCGGATCACCAATATGGTGCAGCAGGCGCATACAGAAAATGCTGTCGACCGCGTTATCTGGCAAATCAATATCAAAGGCAGAGGTGTGCAAAGGACGTACCCGTTTCACCACCTCTGCCGGCTGCGCCTGGGTGGCCACCTTCAGCATCGACGCGGAATTATCGGCACCGATAATCACGCGGTTGGGCTTTTCCGCCAGCAGCGGCCAGAAACGACCGGCACCACACGGCAGGTCCAACACCAGCCCAGGCTCACCGGCCATGGCCAGCGCGCCACGGGCCAATTGCTCGTCGCGTTTGTGGGACAACCGGCGAGCCAGATTGTCCTGATGCTTGAGCAAATATTTCTCTGCGTGCTGATCGTCGTACTTTTCGGAAAATTCGAGCTTGATCGGGGTAGGCATCAACAGGTCTCCAATGACTGATGCCTACAAACTATTCAGCGCCGCGTGATCAATAGGTCAACTCGTTGTGAAAAACTTGTCCTGTCCAATCTCATACATTTCAAGACTTTACAAAGACAAATAGTATCAACGGGCCATATTCGCCGAATTACGGCGACCATTGGCAGGATAACGGCAGGGGGTGGAGTCAGGGTTTGACCTGACTCAACTCGACATGAAAGCGGCAACCATTAGGCTCCATGGTGCTGAGGCTAACGCTCCAGCCCTGGTTCTCGCAGATGCGCTGTACCAGCGACAGGCCCAGCCCCAGGCCCTCGCCGCGTTTCTCACTACCGCGTACGAACGGCTCGAACATGGCTTCGCGTTTTTCTTCGGGAATGCCGACGCCGCTGTCTTCCACGACAAAACCGGTCGGTTCCAGAGTCAGGCGAATAAAGCCCTGCTCGGTGTAGTGCAACGCATTGCGCAGCAGGTTGCCCATTACCGCGTGCAGGAAGGTGGTGTTATAGCGCGTGTCCAGAGGGTTGCCCTGTTGATAGATCAGTTGCAGGCCCTTCTGCTCGATAGGCTCACGCCAGATTCCCAACAGGTCCTCCGCCACTTGAGTGAGGCTGACCTGGGGCGACATCACCGCATCGTTGTGCTGGGCCCGCGCCAGCATCAGGAAGGTTTGCACCAGCTCGCGCATTTCTTCGCAAGCCCTGGCAATACGTAGCACCTGGTTACGCCCGCGCTGGTCGATGGCCGGGTTTTCCAGCAGCAGTTCGCAAGAACTGGCCAGCACCATCAACGGCGTGCGCAGTTCGTGACTCACATCGCTGGTAAACAATTGCTCGCGGGACAATGCCTGGCGCAGACGGCCCAATGTGGCATCGAACGCCACCGCCAATTCGCCCACTTCATCGGCCGCGTAGTCCGGCGCCAAAGGCGGCGCCAGGCCCAGCAACTGGTCACGATGGCGCACCTGGCGGGCCAGACGCACCACTGGGGCCATCACTTTGCGCGCCAGCACCCAACCGAGGAACACGGCCAGGGCCAGACTGAGCACGAAGCCCACCAGCACCACGGCGAACAGCACGCGCTCACGCTCTTCGAAGTCACTCTGATCCTGCAGCAGCACGTAGCGCCGCCCGTCTATGACCTCGACCATGGCGTGGTATGACAGCGACTCACGGAATACCTCGTGAAAGCCAGGCTCCAGGTGACGCAGATCCTTGGGTAATTCGAAATCGCCACGGCCGCCGCTGAAATAGAACAGCTGATCCGGCTCGGGTCGATGGCTCCAGTCTTCGACGCTGTCCATCAGCAGCAAGCGTTGCAAATCGCCGCCGAGGCCCGCTGAAATCAGCTTCTCTTCCACCAGATGCACCGTTGCCACGATGCCCATGGCGAAAGCCCCCGCCACCAGCGCGCTCATCAAGGCAAAGGCAATGATGATCCGCTGGGCAAGGCTCTGCTTAAATTCCATCTCGGCCCTCGGCCAGGCGATACCCCACACCGTGCACCGTGTGCAGCAGCGGTTTGGCAAAAGGTTTGTCGATCACTTGGCGCAATTGGTGGACATGGCTGCGCAGGCTGTCGCTGTCCGGGCAGTCATCGCCCCACAATGCCTCTTCGAGAATTTCCCGGCGCAGCACATGGGGGCTTTTTTGCATCAGCACCGCCAGCAGCTTCAGGCCGACCGGGTTGAGTTTGAGCAGGCGCCCTTCACGGGTCACTTCCAACGTGTCGAGGTCGTAGCTCAGATCGCCCACTTGCAACGCCCGGCGCCCGCCGCCCTGGGCACGACGCAGCACCGCTTCGATGCGCGCGGCGAGTTCCGACAGGGCGAAGGGTTTGAGCAGGTAATCATCGGCGCCGGACTTGAAGCCTTGCAGCCGATCGTCCAACTGGTCGCGCGCGGTGAGCATGATCACCGGCGTATCGCGCCGCGCATCTTCGCGCAGGCGTTTGCACAGGGTGTAGCCATCTATGCCAGGCAGCATGATGTCGAGCACGATCAGATCGTAGTGTTCGGTTGCGGCCAGATGCAGGCCCGACAGACCGTCCTGCGCACAGTCGACGGTGTAGCCCTTCAGCCCCAAGTAATCGGCCAGGTTGGCCAGAATATCGCGGTTGTCTTCAACCAATAGAATTCGCATGGGCAGTGTCTCCGTACGCGGTAACGGCCGTGTTGGCTCGCGCAGCTTAAGGCCAAGTGGGGCTCAGGGATAGACCTGAAAGGCCCGTGGATCAAGGTTTTCAATCAAATAGCCAGGGCAACGAGTTTTTCACTATAGCTTCACAAACTGACTACAGTGTCAGGACGAATATCGCCCCCCATTTATATAAGGAACATAGACATGGGTTTCGTCAAAACAGCGCCAATGCGCTATCTGCTGTTGATAACCGGTGCCTGGTTATTGATATTCCTGCTGACGCGCGCCGTGCTGCTGCTCACCCACCTAGACGAAGTCGGCGGCAATCTGCTGCCGGTGTTCGGGGTGGGCCTGGTTTACGACCTGGGTTTCCTGGCCTACGCAGCGTTACCGCTGGGCCTGTATGTGCTGCTTTGCCCGCCCGGTCTGTGGCGGCGTCGCGGCCATCGCTGGTTTTTGCAGGCGGTACTCACCGTCAGCATCTTCGCGATGCTGTTTACCTCGGTGGCCGAATGGCTGTTCTGGGACGAGTTCGGTGTGCGCTTCAACTTTATCGCCGTCGACTATCTGGTGTACTCCGATGAAGTGTTGAACAACCTGCTGGAGTCTTACCCGATCGGCAAACTGCTCAGTTTGCTGGCGATGCTGGCCGTTGTGTTGAGCCTGGTGTTGCGCAAATCGTTCAACGCCGCCATGGACGCCCCGTTGCCGCCGTTGCGTGGCCGTTTGCTCAATGCACTGGTGCTGGTGCTGGCCGTCGGCCTCAGCCTGCAGTTGATTAGTCAGGACAGCCCCCGCACCCAAGGCGGTAACGCCTACAAAAACGAACTGGCCAGCAACGGCCCTTATCAGTTTTTCGCAGCCTTCCGTAACAACGAGTTGGATTACGCACAATTCTATAAAAGCCTGCCGACCGAAGTTGTCGCCAGGCAACTGCGCGCCGAACTCAGCGAGCCCAACGCGCGCTTCATCGGCCAGGACCCACTGGATATCCGTCGCGCCATCAGCCACCCGGGCCCGCTGCGCACGCCCAATATCGTGCTGGTGACCATCGAAAGCTTCAGCGCCAAATACATGGGCAGCAACGGCGACGGGCGTAACCTCACACCCAATCTGGACGCGCTGCGCCAACAAAGCCTGTACTTCAATAACTTTTACGCCACCGGTACCCGAACCGACCGCGGCCTGGAAGCGATCACCCTGGCGATTCCCCCTACACCCGGGCGCTCAATCGTCAAACGCATCGGTCGTGAAAGCGGTTTTGCCAGCCTCGGGCAACAGCTTTCCGCGGTCGGCTATGAGAGCGTGTTCGTGTACGGTGGACGCGGTTACTTCGATAACATGAACGCGTTTTTCAGCGGCAACGGCTATCGCGTGGTCGATCAGAGCAGCGTGCCCGAGACCGAAATCTCGTTTAAAAACGCCTGGGGCATGGCCGACGAGGATCTATACAAACAAACTCTGAAACTGGCCGATGCCGATTACGCTAAGCAGCAGCCATTCCTGCTACAACTGATGACCACCTCCAACCATCGCCCTTATACCTACCCGGATGGGCGTATCGATATCAAATCCGGCAATGGCCGCGACGGTGCGGTGAAATACACCGACCATGCCATCGGCGAATTCCTCGACGCGGCACGCCAGAAGCCTTGGTTCGATAACACGATCTTTGTGTTCGTCGCCGACCACACGGCCGGCAGCGCGGGGAAAGAGGACCTGCCCATCACCAACTACCAGATTCCATTGTTCATTTATGCCCCCAAGCTGATCGCCCCTCGGGAATCCGCGCAACTGGCGAGTCAGATCGACCTGGCGCCGACCCTGCTGGGCCTGATCAACCTGAGCTACGAATCGACGTTCTTCGGCCGCGACCTGCTTCAGGACAATCCGCTACCGCCGCGCGTGGTAGTCGGCAACTACCAGCACCTGGGGCTGTTCGACGGCAAGGACTTGGCCATTCTCAGTCCGCGCCTGGGCTTGCGTCGCCACGATCAGGCGTTGGCGGAGAGTCAGGAATCGCGAGTGGGCGGCGATGATCCGTTGATTCAGCGGGCGATCACCTACTACCAGGCCGCCAGCTATGATTTCAAACAGCAGTTATTGAGTTGGAAAGCGCCCAAGGAGGCAAGCCCACGGCTGACCGAGCGCTAGGTACGTTCTTTATCGAACGCGCAATAAAAAGCCCCGCCTGCATCACTGCAGGCGGGGCTTTTCAGTACGGGGGTAAGGCTGGCTTACATCATGCCGCCCATGCCACCCATGCCGCCCATGTCTGGCATACCGCCGCCAGCCGCGCCTTCAGCCTTCGGCTTGTCAGCAATGGCCGCTTCGGTGGTCAGGATCAGACCGCCGATGGAGGATGCTGCCTGCAGAGCGGAACGGGTAACCTTGGTTGGATCCAGGATGCCCATTTCGATCATGTCGCCGTAGACGCCAGTGGCGGCGTTGTAACCGTAGTTACCTTTGCCGTTCTTGACTTCGTTGACCACAACGCTTGGCTCGTCGCCGGAGTTGGCAGCGATCTGGCGCAGTGGTGCTTCTACAGCGCGACGCAGTACAGCAATACCGACGTTCTGGTCGGCGTTGTCGCCAGTCAGGCCAGTCAGGGCTTCCAGAGCACGGATCAGCGCAACGCCACCGCCAGGTACCACGCCTTCTTCAACGGCTGCACGGGTTGCGTGCAGGGCGTCTTCAACGCGGGCTTTCTTCTCTTTCATTTCAACTTCGGAACCGGCGCCAACCTTGATCACTGCAACGCCGCCGGACAGCTTGGCCAGACGCTCTTGCAGTTTTTCACGGTCGTAGTCCGAGGAAGTCTCGGCAACCTGGGCGCGGATCTGAGCGATGCGCGACTCGATGTCACCTTCAACGCCAGCACCGTCAACGATGATGGTGTTTTCCTTGGACAGGGTCACGCGCTTGGCGCTACCCAGGTTTTCCAGAGTGGCGCTTTCCAGGCTCAGACCGATCTCTTCGGAGATAACGGTACCGCCAGTCAGAACGGCGATGTCCTGCAGCATGGCCTTGCGACGGTCACCAAAGCCTGGCGCCTTGACGGCAGCGACTTTGACGATGCCACGCATGTTGTTCACAACCAGAGTCGCCAGGGCTTCGCCTTCGACGTCTTCGGCCACGATCAGCAGTGGGCGACCGGCTTTGGCAACCGCTTCCAGCACCGGCAGCATTTCGCGGATGTTGGAGATTTTCTTGTCGACCAGCAGGATCAGCGGGCTGTCCAGCTCGGCAACCATGGTGTCTGGCTTGTTGACGAAGTACGGGGACAGGTAGCCACGGTCAAACTGCATGCCTTCAACAACCGACAGTTCGTTTTCCAGGCCCGAGCCTTCTTCAACGGTGATCACGCCTTCTTTACCGACTTTTTCCATGGCTTCGGCAATGATGTCGCCGATGGAGTTGTCGGAGTTGGCCGAGATGGTACCCACCTGAGCGATGGCCTTGGTGTCGGCACATGGCTTGGACAGGTTCTTCAGCTCTTTAACGATGGCGATGGTCGCCTTGTCGATACCGCGCTTGAGGTCCATCGGGTTCATGCCGGCAGCGACGGCCTTGAGGCCTTCGTTGACGATCGACTGAGCCAGAACGGTGGCGGTGGTGGTGCCGTCGCCTGCGTCATCGTTGGCACGGGAGGCAACGTCTTTGACCAGCTGCGCGCCCATGTTTTCGAAACGGTCTTCCAGTTCGATTTCTTTGGCTACGGAAACGCCGTCCTTGGTGATGGTCGGAGCGCCGAAGCTCTTCTCGATGATCACGTTACGGCCTTTCGGGCCCAGGGTCGCTTTTACTGCATCAGCCAGGATGTTGACACCGGTGAGCATTTTCTTGCGGGCGGAATCGCCGAATTTAACTTCTTTAGCAGCCATGATCGATATTCCTTAAATACTTTGAAGTAACGGGAAAATGAGCGGGAAATCAGCCTTCCAGTACAGCGAGAATTTCGTTCTCAGCCATTACCAGCAGGTCTTCGCCGTCGACTTTCACAGTGTTGCTACCGGAGTAAGGGCCGAAAACAACCTTGTCACCCACTTTCACGGCCAGCGCGCGTACTTCACCGTTTTCCAGGGTTTTGCCTGGGCCAGCAGCGACGATCACACCGTGGTTGGCTTTTTCAGCAGCCGAACCTGGCAGCACGATGCCGCCGGCGGTTTTCTTTTCTTCTTCGCTGCGACGGATGACGACGCGGTCGTGCAGAGGACGAAGCTTGCTCATTGTCGATCTCTCCTAATTGTGTTTTTCATCGGCCGGTATCAATTCCGGCGGGTTAAATTCCGGCGGTGCCGGTCGCGGTTCGCTGAGCGAAACGCGGAAGTCTGTCTAGTGTCACCACCAGAAACCTTGCGGTGACCGTTACATAAGGGCGTCTGGGCTTATTACAAGGGGCGGCAAATGAAATTTTTTATGTCCGGGAGCGGGTAAACGCAGCACGGCACCCGAAGGTGCCGTGCCAATGGAGCGGTTATTTGCTGTCGCGGTGCTCGAACTCGCCTTCGATCACATCGCCTTCACGGCCCAGGGGCTGGCGCGGAGCCGGGCCGCCACGGGGTTGCAGGTCTTCGGCAAACGCGCGCTGACGAATAGCTGCCTCCTCGGCACGCTGGCGCATCTTACCGGCCAGCAGCCTGCGGGTGACCGGCAGCAGCATCACCAGGCCCACCACGTCGCTGATGAAACCAGGCACAATCAACAGGCCACCGGCCAGGGCCATCATCAGACCTTCGAGCATGGTCTGAGCGGGCAATTCGCCGCGATTCAGGCTTTCACGGGCACGCAGCGCCGTGGCCAGGCCCGCGACGCGCAGCACCAGAACGCCGAGCATCGAGCCCAGAATAATCAACAGCAATGCTGGGAAGAACCCGATCGCACCGCTGACTTGAACGAAGACGAACAGCTCCAACACCGGGAACAGCAGAAAGAGCAATAAAAAAGGGCGCATCAAATGTTTCCTCAACGCAAGAATGCCTTGCCAGTCCACCTTAGATGACGTCGCCGTTTCGTGAATTCAAGCGTCAGCCGCCGCTTTTTTCGGCCAGGCTGCGGCGTGAGCCAGTGAAACCAAGGCTTCGCGCACTTGTGTCGGCGTGTTGCAAGGCGCGGCAAATGGCAACCAATGTAGCGACTGGCCAATCCGCAGGTGCATGCCTTCACTGTCGATGCCGGCCAATTGCGCAGGCTCGTTGACGGGTAAACCGGCCAGGTCGACGTAATGGGCAATCGCCTTGGCATGGTCGCTGTTCATGTGTTCGACCATGCTGCGCTCTGCCGCGCCGGCGAAGGGGTTGGCCAGGGTCATTTGATCGAGCCAGTGGATCGCGCCGAATCCGCCTATGTAGCGGTGGCGAACCGGCTTGAGCACCCAGAAATCGAAATCGTGGGCCTTGTGGTAATTGGCCGATTCGGGGAAGTAGCGGTAATAGCGCTCGGCTGCGGCCTCGATGGCGGCATCGTCATGCAATTGCTCGGCTTCGGCCAGGTAGGTGAGACGCCCTACCGCCTGCACATCGTCCGCCCCACGCTCACCGACCAGCAGCGAGCATTTGGGCTCTTTTTGCAGGTTATGGGTGTGCTGGGCGATGCGGCTGATCAGGATCAGCGGGCGGCCCTGCTCGTCCAGGCAGTACGGCACCACCGATCCAAATGGAAAGCCAGGCATGGCTTTGGACAATGTGGAGAGAGCCCCACGGTACTCCTTGAGCAACAGCTCTCGGGCGTTCTTGGCAACCTGTGCGCTCAACGTATGACTCCTCGGGTATTCAGCCGCCCATAACGTATGGGAATGGATCTCAACACAAGGTAATCAATATAAGCAGCGGTTGCCAGGGACGCGACTACCAAGCCACCCCGAAACCGGCGGTATAACGGGTCTTGCTCAGGCTGCTCTCCGAATCGCCGCTGATCACGTCACGCTCGGCCTTGAGGTTGAGCGATGCCCACTCGGTGACTTTGTAGCGCAGACCCATTTCCGCATCCAGGGAGTACTCGGCTGGCGCATCGATAGGCTTGCCGAGTTCGCCATTGGTGAAGAACTCAACGGTCTTGCCCACCAGATAGCGGTTGTAGTTCCACTTCATGGCCAGGGAATAGAAGTTGTCCTTGCCGCCGTCGGCATATTCATAGTCGGTGCGGTTGACCAGCGAGCCGAGGGAGAAAGCGCCCAGCTCGTCATCCCAGAACTGGTAGCCAGGGCCAGTACCCACGGTGCGCTGACGCGCCAGGTCTTCGACTTTGTCGCGCTTGTAGGTCAGGCGCCCCTGCCAGAACCAGTGCTCGGTAATAAAGCGGTCCAGGTCGTACTCCAGGGCCCAGTTGTCGGTGGTGGTCACGTCATCCTGGAATTCGCGGTTGTATTCGCCCTGCCCGGTATGGCGCCATTGGCCATGGCGGGCGGTGGTCTTGAAGTCGATGTCGTAGTCGTTGGTGTCTTTTTCGGCGCGCTTGTAGTCCAGTGCCAGATCGACATTGCCCTTCCACACCAGGTCCTCGATCACCGGTTTAGGCTTGATTATCTGTTGGATGCTTGCCAGTTCAACGGTCTTGGGCGCTTCGCCATTGGCCAGCACCACTTTGCCGTCTTCTGCCGCTTGGAGGGACTTGGCTTTCTCGCCACTGTAGGCATCCTGCTTAACCAGCAGCTCCTGGTCGCTTTCCAGGGTTTTGACTTGCTTCCAGTCCACTGGAATCGCACCGGCATACGCGGTCTGGATCAGCAATTTGCCGCCGTCGAAGACCTTGATTTTGCCGGTCAGGCGGTCACCGTTCTTCAACCAGACGGTGTCCGCAAGCAAGGGTGTGGAAGCGCTTAAAACAGCAAGGCACAGCAAGGTTCTGGACAACATAAGCGGATTCGAGGCTCGGGCTTGGCGAAAAAGAGGGCATTATCGTGTTAGATAACGTCTTAGCAAGGACTGACTCAGGGATCGCAGATGAGTTCAATTCTCACCGCCATGTTTACAGCCGTTTCTTGCAAAAATGCCGACATATTCAACGGATAGTCCCACAGTGAAATTGCCTGTCGATACACCACAAACCGCTGCCGATATGCGCCGCACCGCGCTGTACCTGACCTTGGCGCAAGTGCCCGAGGGCTGCGTGGTGAGCTACGGCGAGCTGGCGCACTTGGCCGGTCTCGGGCGGGCGGCGCGCTGGGTGGGGCGGACCTTGAGCCAGCTCCCAGAGGACACGCGGCTGCCCTGGCATCGCGTGCTGGGTGCCGGCGGTCGGATAAGTCTGCCGGCGGGCAGTGCATCGGGTGACGAACAACGTGCGCGTTTGCGCGGCGAAGGTGTCAGTATCCTGAACAATCGCGTTGATATTCAGCGTCATGGCTGGCGCCCGGTAGAGCACAGCGGTTAGAGTGCGCGCTTTGTTTCCGTGAATCTGAGGCAGACTCCAGCCCATGCCCCGTAAAACCTGGCGCGCCGCGCTCGCTGCCTATGCCAGCCCCTCGACGTTAGTGCTGTTGTTGCTCGGCTTCGCCGCCGGCATGCCTTACATGTTGGTGTTCTCGACGCTTTCGGTGTGGTTGCGCGAAGCCGGTGTGGCCCGCGAAACCATCGGCTATGCCAGCCTGATCGGGCTGGCCTACGCCTTCAAGTGGGTCTGGTCGCCGCTGCTCGACCAATGGCGCCTGCCGCTGCTGGGCAGGCTCGGGCGCCGCCGTTCATGGCTGGTGCTCGCGCAGTCGCTGGTCATCCTGGGCTTGATCGGCATGGGGTTCTGCGATCCGCAGAAGCATTTGTCCTGGCTGATCGCCATTGCTGTGATCGTTGCCTTTGCCTCCGCCACCCAGGACATCGCGGTCGACGCCTATCGCCTGGAAATCGCCGACGACAGCCGCCAGGCGGCCTTGGCCGCCAGCTATATGTCCGGCTACCGGATCGCCGCGCTGCTGGCCACCGCAGGCGCGCTGTTCTTTGCCGAAGGTTTCGGCTCCACCGGTTTCAACTATAAACACTCGGCATGGACCGGCACTTACGTGCTGTTCGGCGTGCTGATGATCCCTGCCCTGCTGACCACGCTGTTCATGCGTGAGCCCAATGTGCCGCTGCGTACCCAATTGCAGGCGGGCCGCTACAGCTTCGTGCATCAACTGGCCTCGGTGTTCGTGCTGATCGTACTGCTGGTGTCAGTGCCGGCGATGTTCACTCAGCTGTACAACACCGATTTCGCCAGCGTGCTCTTCCAGGGCGTCAGCCTGTGGGATTTGCTGATGGAAGACCGCGCCTTCCTGCGCGCAATCCTCTATATCACGCTGACCTGCCTGTGCCTGTCGACCATGGGCCGCCGTGGCCTGGCGCCGGTGCTGACGCCAGTCAACGACTTTATCCTGCGCTACCGTTGGCAGGCCCTGCTGCTGCTCGGGTTGATCGCCACCTATCGCATGTCCGACACGGTGATGGGCGTGATGGCCAACGTGTTCTACATCGACCAGGGCTTTACCAAGGACCAGATTGCGGGCGTCAGCAAGATTTTCGGCCTGATCATGACCCTGCTCGGCGCCGGTATGGGCGGCTTGCTGATCGTGCGCTTTGGTATCCTGCCGATCCTGTTTATCGGCGGCGTCATGTCGGCCGGCACTAACCTGCTGTTCGTGATGCTCGCCGATATGGGCCCGGACCTGCAGATGCTGATTTTCACCATCTCCCTGGATAACTTCAGCTCGGGCATGGCCACGTCGGCCTTCGTGGCCTATCTGTCGAGCCTGACCAACCTCAAGTTCTCCGCCACCCAATATGCGTTGCTCAGCTCGATCATGCTGCTGCTGCCCCGCTTGATTGGCGGCTACTCGGGCGTGATGGTGGAGAAATTCGGTTACCACAACTTCTTCCTGATCACCTGCATGCTGGGTGTGCCGACGCTGCTGCTGATTGCGTTGCACTGGTTCCAGGAAAATCGGCGGATTCGATTGAGTCCGCCGGCTGAAGACTGACAATGTGGGAGGGGCATTGCGACGATTGGACTTGCCCCCGGTAGCTCAGTAACACATTAGCGCCTGACACCCTGCTATCGGGGGCAAGCCCCATCCCACATGCCCCTCTGCATTCTGATGCCTGTACTCCTGCAGCCCGCGCCCGTACAATCCCAAGTCATTTCAAGTCCAAGCAACCGACAACGGCCTACCATGCGTACCAGTCAATATTTGCTCGCCACACAGAAAGAAACGCCTTCCGATGCGGTCGTGATCAGCCACCAGCTGATGCTGCGCGCCGGCATGATTCGCAAGCTGGCCTCCGGCCTTTACACCTGGCTGCCCATGGGCTTGAAGGTGATGCGCAAGGTCGAAGCCATCGTTCGTGAAGAAATGAACGCCGCCGGCTCCCTGGAAGTGTTGATGCCGAGCACCCAACCGGCTGAACTGTGGCAGGAATCCGGGCGCTGGGAAGAGTACGGCCCTGAGTTGCTGCGCTTCAAGGATCGTCATGGCCGCGACTTCTGCGCTGGCCCGACCCATGAAGAAGTTATCACCGACCTGATGCGCAACGAGCTGAGCAGCTATAAACAGTTGCCGCTGAACCTGTATCAGATCCAGACCAAATTCCGTGATGAAATCCGCCCACGTTTCGGCTTGATGCGCGGCCGCGAATTCATCATGAAGGATGCCTATTCGTTCCACACCGACCAGGCGTCCCTGCAGGTCACCTACGACCGCATGCACCAGGCCTACTGCAATGTGTTCACGCGCCTGGGCCTGAAATTCCGCCCGGTTGAAGCGGATAACGGTTCCATCGGCGGCGCCGGCTCCCACGAATTCCACGTACTGGCCGAGTCCGGCGAAGACGATATCGTGTTCAGCAACGGTTCCGACTACGCGGCGAACATCGAGAAAGCCGAGGCCGTGCCACGGGAAACCTCGCGCCCTGCCCCGACCGAAGAACTGCGCCTGGTGGACACGCCGGACACCAAGACCATCGCGGCCCTGGTGGAGAAATTCAATCTGCCGATTGAAAAGACCATCAAGACCCTGATCGTGCACGCTGAGGAAGCAGGCAAGCTGATCGCCCTGGTTATCCGTGGCGACCACGAACTCAACGAAATCAAGGCAGCCCAGCAGCCAGGCGTGGCCAGCCCACTGGTCATGGCCAGCGATGCCGAACTGCGCGACGCCATTGGCGCCGGCGCCGGTTCCCTGGGCCCGCTGAACCTGCCGCTGCCGATCATCATCGACCGCTCGGTCGAGCTGATGAGCGACTTCGGTATCGGCGCGAACATCGACGACAAGCACTACTTCGGCGTGAACTGGGAGCGTGACCTGCCGGTTCCGACCGTGGCCGACCTGCGCAATGTGGTGGCCGGCGACCCAAGCCCGGATGGCAAGGGCACCCTGGAAATCAAGCGCGGCATCGAGGTCGGGCACATCTTCCAGCTGGGCAACAAGTACAGCAAGGCGATGAAGTGCGAAGTGCTGGGCGAGAACGGCAAGCCGATCACCCTGGAAATGGGTTGCTACGGTATTGGCGTATCCCGCGTAGTGGCGGCTGCCATCGAGCAGAACAACGACGAGAAAGGCATCATCTGGAGCGACGCCCTGGCGCCATTCCAAGTGGCGCTGGTACCGCTGCGCTACGAAACCGAGCAAGTACGCGAAGCCACCGACAAACTGTATGCCGAATTGACGGCCGCCGGTTTTGAAGTGCTGCTGGATGACCGGGACAAGAAAACCAGCCCTGGCATCAAGTTCGCCGACATGGAACTGATTGGCATCCCACACCGGATCGTGGTCAGCGACCGCGGCCTGGCAGATGGCAATCTGGAATACAAGAGCCGGACCGAAGCCGAAGCCCAACCGTTGCCGGTGGCTGACGTGCTGTCTTTCCTTCAGGCGCGTATTCGTCGCTGAAAACCAGATCAAGAGAAGTCATGTTCAAGCGAAACACCAGAGCCCTGGGGGGCGCCGCCTTGTGCGGCGCCCTGCTGGTCAGCGGCTGCGCCAATCATATGTCGCAACGCAGCGAGCACGAGGAGCGGGTCGAGCGCAAATTGCTCGATCACAGCCTGCAGATTGATGTAGGCGAACCCAAAGTGCTGGAACTGCCGCAACGCCGGGTTCGCATTCACGAGCAGAAGACCTTCGAGGTCACCGAGTTCGAAGTCACCCGGCGTTACGACCGCTACACCCCCTATCAGCCCTGGCGCAAAGTCTATGAGATGCCTCTGGGCGCAGTGGCTTTGGTGGCGGGTGCGGGCGCCAATGTGGCGAACATCTTCGCCCTCGGCAACCTGCCTTCAAGCATGACCCACGACTGGCTGATCTACGGCATAGACGGGCTTAACCCGTTCATGAACGTGCAGTCCCATGGACGCGCGCAACAGAACCTGGCGGGTATCGATGAAGTTCAGCGCGACAAGCGCCTGGAGTATTCAAGCCTGCCGTGGAGCGAGCGTCCCGTGCAAGTCACCGCCGGCAAACACACCCACGAGCTGACTACCGACCGTAACGGCGTGCTGCGCCTGAACCTATTGGACAGCCCGTTCGCCGAGCAGGACCTTAACCATGTCACCACCTTGAAGATCAGCGTGGAGGATGGCCAGGACGACGTGCACTCGGACTCGACCCTGGCCATCAGCAACACCCTGCGCGGTAAGTTGCTCGAAGCCCATGGCCTGATCTACGACGATCTGGAAGATGACGAAGTCAGCCAGTGGGTACACCGGGTCAAGCGCCTGTCGGAGCTGGGTCTGGAAGAAGAAGCCAGCGAGCTGGAACAAAGCCTGATCGAACTGACCCGCAATGATCCGGAGTTGCAGCAGGAATTCCTGCAAGCGCTAACCAAGGATGCGGGGCGACTCGTAGCGGATCCAGGCGCACGCTGAGACGCTCACAGGGCTGGAGATCGAATGTGGGAGGAGCCCCTTCCACATTTTGATTGGCGGTTTCTACCAGGCGAACTCTAGCTGTTCGTTACCGCCACTGAGGTCCAACAACCGTACCCCGATCCCCAGCAGACGCACGGGCTTGCCGCCGCGATTGAACGCTTGGGTCATCAATTGTTGATAACTCTCCAGATCCCGCCCTGCCCCGGCCTGCTCCAAGGTGGTCTGGGTAAAGTCATGAAACTTCACCTTCACGAACGGCTTGCCCGCGCGATAACTGCTGTCGATGCGTGCCATACGCCCGGCCAGGGTTTCCATCAGTTCGGGCAATTTAGCCAGGCAGCTTGAGAGATCCGGCAGATCCACATCGTAGGTATTTTCCACACTGATGGATTGCCGACGGCTATCGTTCTGTACCAAGCGATCATCGATGCCACGGGCCAGACTCCAGAGTCGCTCGCCAAAACTGCCGAATTCCCGCACCAGCGCCAGCTTGTTCCATTCGCGCAGTTGCAGGCAGTCTTCAATGCCCAAGCGCGCCAGTTTGTCAGCGGTAACTTTGCCCACGCCGTGGAGCTTGCTGACGCGCAACTGCGAGACAAACGCTTCGACCTGATCCGGCGTGATCACAAACAGGCCATTGGGCTTCTTCCAATCGCTGGCGATCTTGGCCAGGAACTTGTTCGGTGCCACGCCAGCGGACACGGTGATGTGCAATTGGTTTGAGACGCGACGACGGATGTCCTGGGCAATGCGTGTGGCGCTACCGCCAAAATGCGGGCTGTCGGAAACGTCCAGATAGGCTTCATCCAGCGACAACGGTTCGATCAGGTCGGTGTAGTCGCGAAAGATGGTCTGGATTTCCTTCGACGCCTCTTTATAAGCATCCATGCGCGGCTTGACGATGGTCAGGTCCGGGCACAGCTTCAAGGCATGCCGTGACGACATCGCCGATCGCACCCCGTAGGCCCGCGCTTCATAGTTACAGGTGGCAATCACCCCTCGACGCTCGGCCGAACCACCGACCGCCAGAGGCTTCTGCGCCAGACTCGGGTCATCGCGCATCTCGATGGCGGCGTAGAAGCAATCACAGTCAACGTGGATGATTTTGCGCTGCGTCATAAATAGAAGGGGCAATTCAACGGGCGATCAGTATCGCATTCACCCCTGTATATAGCACCAGTAGTTTGAATCTTCCGTCTGAACGGTAGGAATTCTCCTCTATGGATTTATTTTCTTAATCGAATTTACCACCTCGATAGAGCTGAAAGCCTCGGCCTGACTGGGCCCGCGGTGTTTGCGGCGCACCTCACAGAACGCTAACCAATTGAACCCAAAGCGCTTTTCTTGGATTTACGGGTTGACACACTCGCGTTCCTCTGTAGAATGCCGCCACACAGACGCGGGATGGAGCAGTCTGGTAGCTCGTCGGGCTCATAACCCGAAGGTCGTCGGTTCAAATCCGGCTCCCGCAACCAAACATCAAAAAAGGCTACTCGAAAGAGTGGCCTTTTTTGTATCTGGCGAAAAAGTTCTTCTGAAACAATGACATGGCATCTTTCATGAAACCGTACAGGGTTTGTGGAGTCCATCTCAGCACACGCTATGCTTACTCCTCTACGACCCATGGTCGCAGTCGCCGCCCCCGGTGATACGCGTTAATATTTGTAATTATTTTGTCCATAGGGATTGGTAACTTGGCTGGATACCCCCATCCTGTCGCGCACAATCCTAGAGGTGATTGATGCGCGCCAACTCGTCTGAACCACAAGACTCCGTGACTGCAACCCAACCGATCGCCCCCACCCGTTTGCGTTGGCTCGATCTATTGAGCAAATACCGACAGCCGATCGGCCTGGCCGTTACGTTGTTGCTGTTTGCAATCGCCCTGATCGCCTGTCGACACCTGTTGCTGGAGCTGGATCTCTACGCTCTCCACGACTCCATCCTGGAAGTGCCCAAGCCAGCTTTGCTGGGAGCCTTCGCCGCGGCCGTCGCCGGCTTTGTGATCCTGCTGGGCTATGAATTTTCCGGCGCCCGCTACGCAGGGGTGAACCTGCCCGCCAAGACTCTGGCCCTCGGCGGCTTCACCGCATTCGCCATCGGCAACGCCATTGGCCTGTCGATGCTCTCGGGCGGGTCGGTGCGTTACCGTCTCTATGCCCGCCACGGCATCGGGGCTTCGGAGGTGGCGCGCATGACGGTGTTTGCCAGCCTGGCCCTGGGCACTGCCCTGCCACCGTTGGCCGCTCTGGCGACCTTGAGCAACCTGCCGGCCGCCGCCACCTACCTGCATCTGCCGCAGATACTGCTCGGCGGCATAGCCGGCGCCGTGCTGTTGCTGTCGACGGTGCTGTGCATCGGCATTTATCGCCGTCGCCTGCCGGAACAACCGTTTGCTGACAACCTGCTGGTCAAAGTCGGCCGCCGCACGCTGCGGCTTCCCGGGCGTCGCCTGACCTTCCTGCAACTGATCATCACCGCGCTGGACGTCGCCGCTGCAGCCACCGTCCTTTATATGTTGCTACCGGAAGCGCCGCCTTTCGGGCCGTTCCTGCTGGTGTACCTGTTGGCCCTGGCCGCGGGCGTGCTCAGCCATGTACCGGGCGGTGTGGGGGTGTTCGAGGCGATCCTGCTCGCCGCCTTCGCTGATAAGCTCGGCGCCGCGCCATTGGCGGCCGCGCTGCTGCTGTATCGCATGATCTATGTGGTACTGCCGCTGTTGATTGCCTGTGTGTTCCTGCTGGTCAACGAGGCCCAGCGCCTGTTCCAGACCCAGCAGAGCCTGCGGGTTGCCTCGGGTCTGGCGGCACCGGTGTTGGCCGTACTGGTTTTTTTGTCCGGCGTGGTCCTGCTGTTTTCCGGCGCCACGCCGGAAATCGATTCACGCCTGGAAAACATCGGCTTCCTGATTCCCCACCGCCTGATTGACGCGTCCCACTTCGGCGCCAGCCTGATCGGCGTGCTGTGCCTGCTGCTCGCTCAAGGGTTGCGTCGACGTTTGTCGGCCGCCTGGATGCTGACCATGGTGCTGCTGCTGGTGGGCGCCCTGCTCTCGCTGCTTAAAGGCTTCGACTGGGAAGAAGCCACCTTGATGACCATGACTGCGGTGCTGCTGGCGATCTTCCGGCGCTCGTTCTACCGCGCCAGCCGACTGACCGAGCTACCGTTTTCGCCGCTATACCTGGTGGCCAGCGTCTGCGTGCTGGGGGCTTCAATCTGGCTGCTGCTGTTTGCCTATCAAGATGTCCCCTACAGCCATCAACTGTGGTGGCAGTTCACCCTCGACGCCAACGCGCCGCGTGGCCTGCGCTCGTTGCTGGGCGCAGCGGTGTTGCTGGTGATTGTGTCGCTGACTTGGCTACTGCGCACCGCGCGCCCGGTGATCCATTTACCGACGCCGGAAGAGCTGGAGCGCGCCACCAAGATTTTAATGGCTTCGTCCCAACCCGACGGCGGCCTGGCGTTGACCGGCGACAAAGCCCTGCTGTTTCACCCAAACGATGAAGCGTTCCTGATGTACGCCCGTCGTGGACGCAGCCTGGTGGCCTTGTACGATCCGATCGGCCCGACCCAACAACGGGCCGAGATGATCTGGCAGTTCCGCGACCTGTGTGACATCCACCACGCGCGCCCAGTGTTCTACCAAGTGCGCGCGGAAAACCTGCCGTACTACATGGATATCGGCCTGACCGCGATCAAGTTGGGCGAAGAAGCCCGCGTCGACCTCAAGCGCTTTGACCTGGAAGCCAAGGGCAAAGAGATGAAGGATCTGCGCTACACCTGGAACCGCGGCACCCGGGACGGTTTGTCCCTGGAGATCTGCGAACCGGGCACGGCGCCGATGGACGAGCTTAAGGTCATTTCCGATGCCTGGCTGACCGGTAAGAACGTGCGGGAAAAAGGCTTTTCCCTGGGGCGCTTCAGCGACGATTACCTTAAGCACTTTCGCATTGCGATTATTCGCTTCGAAGGGCGCCCGGTGGCCTTTGCCAACCTGCTCGAAACGTACAGCCACGACCTGGCCAGCCTGGACCTGATGCGCGCGCACCCGGACGCGCCCAAATTGACCATGGAATTTATGATGGTCGGCCTGATTCAACACTACAAAACCCACGGCTACGCCCGCTTCAGCCTCGGCATGGTGCCGCTGTCGGGCCTGCAACCGCGACGCGGCGCTCCGCTGACCCAGCGCTTGGGCTCGATGGTGTTCCGCCGTGGCGAGCAACTGTATAACTTCCAAGGTTTGCGCCGCTTCAAAGACAAGTTCCAGCCCGACTGGGAACCTCGTTACATGGCCGTGCCCGCAGGACTCGATCCGCTGGTGGCATTGGCCGATACCGCCGCCCTGATTGCGGGCGGCTTGACTGGATTGGTGAAACGCTGATGATTCGACGCTCCTGGCGGTATGTATTGGCCTTTGTAGTGCTGCTCGCCCTGATCCTGGGTGGCGGCTTTTGGTACTGGAACCGCCCTGCCCCGCAGCCCACCCTGGAGCAGTTGCCCCAGGCCGATGGCGCGGCGATGACCCGCGTGACCCCGAACGGCAATGCCAAAGCCCGTGTGATCGTGGCGGTGACGGCCGACGACGTGTTGGCCGACAGTCAATTGCTTGCCCTGAGCCAGGGCGGTAAAGCGCAGATCGTGCAGGTGGTGCTGCCCAAGGACGACTGCAAGCTACAAGAACAAGCCTTGCAAGGCGCTCTGGCGCAGCTCAAAGGCCCAGCGACCCTAGTCAGCGGCATCGGCCCTGGCGCAGCCCTCGCGTGGCGCTGGCTGGCCACACAGAACGACGATAAGGCCAATGCCATCTCCGTTGGCTTTGCCCTGGTGCAGGAAGGTTGCAAGGATCCGCTGCCGAAGACCGCCGCCCACGGCAACTGGCTGGTGGCCTGGAACGACAACCCTGACGACGAAAGCGCCAGTTTCGTACGCGATACGCCGCGCGCCACCACCAGCATCAGCGACTACGACATTCATTACCCGCAAGTGCTGAACAACGAACTGCGCAAGCAATTGGTGGGGTCGGACAACGGCGGCCTGGCGATCCCGGTGGTTGAAGTGCCGGCCGGGCAAGCCAAGGATACCGTCACGCTGTTTCTCTCCGGTGACGGCGGCTGGCGCGACCTGGACCGCGATGTGGCCAGCGAGATGGCTAAGATCGGTTACCCGGTGGTCGGCATCGACACCCTGCGCTACTACTGGCAACACAAGACCCCGGAACAAAGCGCCAAGGACCTCACCGAGCTGATGCAGCACTACCGGCAGAAGTGGGGCACCAAACGCTTCGTGCTGACTGGCTACTCGTTCGGCGCCGACGTCCTGCCCGCCATTTACAACCGCCTGCCGGAAAACGAGCAACAGCGGGTCGATGCGATCATCCTGCTGGCCTTCGCCCGCACCGGCAGCTTTGAAATCGAAGTGGAAGGCTGGCTGGGTAACGCCGGCAAAGAAGCCGCCACCGGGCCGGAAATGGCCAAGTTGCCAGCGGATAAAGTGGTGTGCATCTACGGTGCCGAAGAAGTCGACGAGAGCGGCTGCACCGATAAGACTGCCGTGGGCGAAGCCTTGAAGTTGCCCGGCGGCCATCACTTCGACGAGAACTACCCGGCACTTGCCAAACGCCTGGTGGATATCATCGTCAAGCACCAGGCCAAGTCCGAGTAATTGCGGGCTGTACGCCAAACAAACTGTGGGAGGGGGGCTGAACTGGTCAAGTATTCTTGGACACCATTTAAGGTTCATGCCGCCAGTCTCTCCCTGACGACCGGCGACCGGTAATCGTTGTAACTGTGGGGCCTGGTGATGTTGTAGCGCGAGACATAACGCTGCACGTCTGCTCGGGCCTCATGTTCTGATGCGTAACCCGTCTCGGGCACCCACTCTGATTTCAAACTTCCAAAGAAGCGCTCCATCGGAGCGTTATCCCAGCATTCGCCTTTACGGCTCATGCTTTGCCGCAGGCCATGCGCCAGCAGCTCATTCCTGAACTTATGACTGGTGTACTGGGCGGATTCAACCGGTCGT